>MFNO01000020.1:701-10368 GCA_001782075.1 Candidatus Levybacteria bacterium RIFCSPHIGHO2_01_FULL_38_26 | reverse complement strand
AACTTTCGGATTAACAACTACCTGAACCAAACCTGATCTATCGCGAATATCAAGAAAAATCAGTTTTCCGTGGTCCCTTCTTATCCTTACCCAACCCTTGATCAAAACCTCTTTTCCGACATGTCCAGCGGTTTCTAAAATCATCACCCTCTTTAATTTTTCGTTTTTCATTTTAACTTTTAACCTCCTCATTGTACCTAAGTTTTCCTCTCTTGACAAGCACTTTTACCATATGCTAATATTTTTGAGTTAATGAAATTATCTTATTTATCAGCTATCAAGCACATTTTCTCCCCAAATAAGTAGGGAGATTTTGTGTATAGATAAGATAATTCACAAATCTCCCAAAAATTAAAAAAGGGGAGATTTTTTGTTTTGTCAGGTATTTTTCAGAAACTTGTCAAGCTAGAAGGATATAAATATTATAGGATACATGAATTAGACTTTTTGAAAGAGTTTACAATTTTATGACAATAGAAAATAAAATAAACTTTCAGCCTAGTGAAAATCCAACTTTTAATGATTTATTTGCCAATAAAGTCCCAGCGATAAAACAGATAACAGAAGCGGCATCTGCTGCAAAAGCAGCGCAGCAAAGACAGCAAGAGGAGTTAGACAAACAAAGGGCTGCGAAAGAGATAGCATCAAGCTTACGAATTCCTATAGAGCGTCGTCTGCCTACCGGCCTTACTTATATATTTGAGGAAAACGGAGAAGTATACACGGAAATACGTTCAAGGCTTACAAAACAGAAACCAAAGGAGCAAAAATAACTACTTTCTCAAATCTTTAACTTTCAACTGTAGTTTTTTATTTCCATTCCAAGTATCCTTATCAATCGTATACGCAATATCGACTTTGTCCCCGACTTTAAATTCGCCTAATCGCTCTCCCATGCCAAAAGCAATCGCGTTAATTCTGAATTCTGAATTCTGAATTCTGAATTGTAGTTTTAGATGCTTGCCATTTATCCCAACTGCTCTCATATCTTCAATCACAACATCTTTACTTACAAAAACTGGCTCCGGATTTCTCATGCCAAAAGGCGCAAGATTTTGAATACCATCATATAGGTTTTTATCAACAGCAGAAAGAGGAAGCTCGCAATCAACCCTAAGGATTCGAGTAAGTTTTTCCTCGTCAAGAAGTGTTAGCGCCTTCTCCTCAAACGTTTTTTGCAAAAGAGCCAATTTTGTTGTCTCGACTGTAAAACCCGCTGCCATCGGATGTCCTCCTGCATCAACCAGAAACTCCGAAGATTCCCGTATAAATTCTATAATATTGAATCCGCTGATAGATCTTGCAGACGCTTTACTGTATTTCTCCCCAATCGAAACAACAATCGCCGGTCTGTAAAACTCCTCAGTCAACTTCCCCGCCACCAGCCCAATCACTCCTTGTTGATAGGATTCGTGAGAAATAAACATCAGGCTTTTTATTTCTGACTTTTTACTTATTACTTCTAGCCTCGCGTGTTCAACTGCCTGTATCGTCAACTCCTGTCTCTGTCTATTTGTACTGCCTAGTTTATATGCAAGCATCCTTGCCTTTTCTTGATTATTGGTGCATAAAAGTCTCAAACTTTCAATTCCATCCTCCAAGCGACCCATTGCGTTGAGTCTTGGCGCTATAATGTGTCCTATTTCGTAAACTCCAATTTCTGACTGCCTCAAGCCAGATTCTTTGTATAATTCTAAAAGTCCGATTCTCTTTGTTTGTCTTAATTTCTCAATACCAAATTTTACAAGTGTTCTATTTGCCCCGACAAGCGGCACCAAATCAGCAACAGTTGCCAATGCAACCAGCTCTAAATGATTATCCTCTTCGCCGTTTTTGATTTCCTGCGATAGCAAATATGCTACTCCTGCCCCGCACAGCTTCGTAGTATGTACAATAGCCAATGCATCTGGTAATTTTTTTGAAGGAACGTGATGATCTGTGACAATAACATCAATCCCAGCTTTATTTGCAAAATCTACGGCCTTATTCGCAACAATCCCATTATCAATGGTAATAATCAATCCGCAATTTTTAATTTTTAATTTTAAATTTTTAATTCCTGTCTCCGACAGGCCGTATCCTTCCTCTATCCTGTGCGGAATATAAGGCATCACATCTGCCCCCATGCTATGAAGAGTCTCCCACAAAATCGCAGTTCCGCAGATTCCGTCAGCATCATAATCTCCAAAAACCACAATTTTTTCTTTGTTCTTTATTGCCTTAACAATTCTTTCAATTGCTTTCCTAAGTTCTGTTTTGTCGATTCCAATGCTTTTAATATTCACCTGCTCAAGCTTTGGATTAAGAAACTCATCTATCTCCTTCTTCGTCTTTAACCCCCTATTTTCAAGTAAAATTTTTATTACATCTTCTGTTTCCAACTTTTGACTTGTATTAAGGGTTTTCCATTTCTTCATGTAATTTCCTTCTGCTATACTATAGCAAATATGAAAGATCTAATCCCGTCTGAAATTATTGATATTTATAACAAATTTAAAAAAAGTGGTTTTGAGATTTATCTTGTGGGCGGCTGCGTCCGAAATCTTCTAATTGAAAAAAGTGTAAAAGATTGGGATTTTACAACAAATGCAAAACCTGAAGATATATTAAAACTTTTTAAGGACGGATTTTATGATAACAAATTTGGTACTGTAGGTGTGCCTGAGGAAATAGATGGCAAAAAACATGTTGTTGAAATAACCACCTTTAGGACAGAACACGGATATTCAGACAGGCGCCGGCCAGATAAAGTCCAGTGGGGTAAAACGATCGAAGAAGACCTGTCTCGCCGTGACTTTACAGCAAATGCAATCGCCCTAAAACTTCCTGATATTATTGTAGATCCTTATAATGGAAAGGACGATATAATACAAAAAATAATCCGAGCTGTTGGCGACCCAAGCCAGCGCTTCAAAGAAGACGCACTGCGGCTCATTAGAGCCATTAGAATAGCAACAGAACACGGATTTACTATTGAGGAGGAAACATGGAATGAAATTGTCAAAGACAGTGGGCTTATCAAGGAAATTTCAGGAGAAAGAGTAAGAGTCGAACTCTTAAGAATTTTGGCAAGCAGCCATCCCTACGAGGGCACAATGCTTCTAAAAAATTCAAATATTTTAGAACAGATTCTTCCAGAACTTTTGGAAGGAATTGGAGTATCTCAGGCAAGACCAGGCAGGCATCACACTAGCGATGTTTTTACACACAATATTTTGTCATTAAAGTTTTGTCCTTCCTCAGATCCTGTTATCCGCTTCGCAACTCTTCTTCATGACGTGGGAAAACCAAAGGTTGAGAAAAAGGACGAACATGGACTTGTGATATTTCATAATCATGAAATAGCAGGAGCAAGGGTAGCCCGCGAAATATGTGAAAGATTAAAATTTCCCAAAAAAGAGCGGGATAAAATAGTCAATCTTATCAGATGGCATATGTTTACAGTTGACGAGAAAATAACAGATGCCGCAATAAGACGATTTATAAGACGAGTTGGGATCGAAAACGTCAAAGACATGATGGATCTTAGAATCGGCGATCGCTTGGGCGGAGGAACCCAAACTGCAGAAAGCTGGAGACTGAAATTATTCAAAAAAAGAATCGAAGATCAATTAAAACCCGCGCCTTTCTCAATCAATGATTTGGCAATAGACGGACACGATATCATGAAGGAGTTATACATAAAACCTGGTCCAAAAATTGGCCAAATTTTACAAAAGATTTTTGAAGAAGTAGATGAAGACCTCTCAAAAAACAACAAAGAATACCTCCTGAAAAGAATCAAAGAAATTGAAGCACAGGCTTTTTAATTTAATTCAAAAAGATATCTATTTAAAATTGCTCCAGACCGGCTTCATGGCCAAGTACAAAACCCCGATTCCTATAGCCCCAAAAAATATTGTTCCCAAACTTCCTGCACCCTGAAATGCAAAAAACAATAAAGACATCACCACGGTTACTGCTATAGTTAGATAGAAACCCATTATTTTCCACATCCAAAGCATAGCAAGAGCTACCAAATCAACTATAGATAGTAGCAGCAAAATAGGAACAATCCATGACGGCGCGTTTGGAACAAGCTGTGCTGTTGTCTGGGGATCCGTAGCCAGACCAATGATTTGAAAAACAATTCCTATAAAAAACAATATTAAAAGTACTGTTAAATACCAAGGTCTTTTCAAAAAATCTCACCCCCCTTCCTTGACAATGTCTTTAATTTAACTGTACCATAAAATTAACAAAGTGAACAAACTAAAAAATTTATTCTCCCTGACATACTATGCTGGCGTTCTGGCTGGAACAAACAATTTTAGATGGATCTTAGCTATTTTAATTCTTGCCTTACTTATCTCAATGCAACCCTCGATTTTTGTAATTACCAAAGTATATCCTGTAGTTAAAGATCTGGAAAATAAAGTTAACGCTTTGATAGATGAAGTTTATCCGCAGAAACTTGAGATAAAAATCAAAAACGGCATTGCACAGACTAATGTAACCGAGCCATATTATATAGTGATCCGCCAGGAAACCCTCAACAACATTTTATCTCTTGAGAAAAACGATCCAAATACGATTTCTAAAGTCAGGCTTCTTGCTATTGATACTAAAGGAAAAGCAGAGGAATTCGAGCAGTATCAAACACTCGCTCTTCTTACCCAAACAAGCCTTGTCTACCAAAGCGATAACGAAATCAATATTTATTCTTTGCGCGAAATTGAAGACCTAACTATAAACAAAGAAATAATTCTTGCGGAAATAAAGAATCTCAACAGCAAATATAACATTGCAAATCTGCTAAATATTTTTATACTAGCTGCTCCCTTGTTAATAATATTGAGCATTTTTATCTCTCAATTTTACTTCTTTCTATTGTTCTCTATTGCTGTGTATATTATGATAAAGATCAATAAAATAGAGGCGGGATTTAAGAAAACCTATAGCTATACAGTTGCTGTTGCTTTTGTGCCTCTGATTTTATGGAATATTGCATCATTTGTGCCTATTGTTGGTCAGAATTTAGAAACAATTGGTAGTATTATCATTATAATTATTTTTGTTATTGCATATCTTGGGATAAAAAAACTAAAACAAGAAGAGACTAAACCCCCTTCCCAAACTCCTGTCAATGTTTCACAAGCTAACCCAGTTAATCCCGAAGTCAAACCTTTAATTCAAACGCAAAAAATATGAAAGAAATTGGCAAAATTACTCTTATTATTCTTTTCCTACCTTTTGTCCTTCTAATAGATACAATAAAATCACAACGATCGATTATTCGAAAAATTGGCTATATAATCCTTGTATTTATTATATTTGGAAATATATGGACGTCTGCAATCAAAGAGATAAATGATTTAGTAACTTATACCTTATTCCAAACAGGAGTTACAGATAAATTAACCAAAATCAAAGTAAGCGGCACATCAATGCTTCCAACTATCAAAAATGGAGAGGAAGTAATTCTTAACAGTCCTCAAAAATACGGTTTGGCAAGAGGGGATATTGTTTCTTTCAGCAACCAAGAAACTAATAATCTCTTTTATATAAAAAGGGTTGTCGGAATGCCAGGGGAAAATATTTCTATAAAAAATGGCTATTATTATATAAATGGAAAGGCTATTGATGAAAACTACACCTTAAATCAACTCCCAACATATGGAAATACTTTTTTGCCGGATTGCGAAAGCGCTAGCGTACCAAAAGACCACTACTTTGTCTCTGGCGACAACCGGACGGTAAGTTTTGACTCACGCGCTATTGGCTTTGTACACAAAAACGACATAGAAGGAATTATAAAAACAAACATAACTGAAAAATTCTTAGATGCTCCCACGCAAAAAAATCTTCTACAAACAGATATCGATCCAGAAATTTTTCTCCAGATTCTAAATAAAAAACGGGTAGAAAATGATCTGTCCCAGATTACTACCCACGATACACTAAATGACCTAGCAGGATCTCGATCTGGGGAAATAAAAGACAATTTTAATGACTGGAAAAGCAAAGCAATACCCATAGTTAGATTGCTGGATGAAAAAGATTATCGCTACAATCTGGTTCATGAATTTGTAACCTTCGGTTACCTTGATGAACAATCTATTGTTGAACAGATATTTGATTCCCCAGTTGAGAAGGATCAGTTTCTATCTTCAGAATATACAGAGGTAGGAATCGGCATAGCCCAGCGTGAGCATCAAGAATGCAAATACCCTATAATCTCAATCATTCTCAGCTGGCCTGTTGTGCCAACATATGATCAGGAAGTTTTGGATGCATGGGATCAGGAAATAACAAACAATAACCAATCTCTGTCAAATCTGCAAACCCAAGTCGGATCGCCAAACATAGATCAGGACAAGTTAAGAACGCTTATTAACTCTATTGCGCAAATGCAGCAAATCGCGGAGAGAGTCTATGGAAAACAGAAAAACAAAGAATGGCTTACGCAAAAAGATTTTAATGATATAAAATTATATGATCAGCTTTCAACCGATGCACAGAGACTAAACGAAGAGCTGTTCGATGAGGGATTAGACGTACTGGGAGCATCAACAAGAAAAGAAAATTCCCGTCGATTCTAAGTCCTGAGCTTGTCGAAGGATATGATAAAACAAAAACTTCAAGAAGAACTAAAACAATCTATGCTATCCAGGAACGAATTAAGAACTTCGGTCCTGCGTTTGCTTCTTTCGGCTATAAATTATTATGAAATAAATAAAGCCGGCGCAGGATATGAGGCTACCGATGAGGATGTGTTGTATGTTGTCCAAAAAGAAGCAAAGCAAAGAAAAGATTCTATCGAACAATTTCAAAATGCCGGACGGCAGGATTTGGTAGACAAGGAGACAAAAGAATTAGAGATATTGCAAAAATACCTGCCAGAACAATTAAGCCAAGAAGTCCTAATCTCGCTAGTAACACAAACAATTAAAGAGGTTGGAGCAACCTCAACCGCAGACATAGGAAAAGTCATGAAAGCACTTATGCCAAAAGTAAAAGGCAAGGCAGACGGAGGAACTGTAAGTAAAATCGTTAAAGAAGAACTGTCTTAATTATGCAATTTTTATTATTTATAATTTTTGCATATCTGGTTGGCTCCATACCATTTGGAAAACTGGTTGGGAAAATATATGGCGTTGATATCCAGAAAAAAGGCAGCGGCAATATCGGATTTACAAATTCCCTACGAACATTGGGATTAAAACCCGCGATTTTGGTTCTTGCCGCAGATATACTCAAGGGTTTTATTCCAGTTAAAATTGCTCAGCTTTCCTTTCCTTTAAACGACGTATTAATCATTGCCCTTATTACAATACTTGCGCATATATTCCCTGTTTGGCTTAAATTCAAAGGAGGAAAAGGAATTGCTACCGGACTGGGAGTAATTTTGGCAATTAATCCATTGATAACCATAGTCGCGGCAATTATCTTTCTTGTAATTTTTCTATCAACAAGAATTGTCTCCCTATCGTCTCTTGTTTCCGCATGGGCTTTACCTTTTGTATCTTATCAAGTTGCACCAAACCTAACTGTATTTTTTCTGCTTCTTGCTACAATCATCACCTGGACACACAGAGAAAATATTACCCGACTTATAAAAGGAGCTGAAAACAGAATGTAATTCTTGAGTTTACTTTCGCATGTAATCAGCAACTAGAGCTACCACTATTATCACAAATCCCAACCATGCTAGACTCAATGCAGGAATAAGAGCAGTGATCAATATCCCAAGACCAAGTCCAAAAAGACTATGCAACATTGCGTGGGGAGTAAAACATTCCTTAAGCTTCGCATCCATCTTCTCTCACCCCCTTTACCTACCTACTCCTTCTATAATAACAAAAAATATGTAAAGAAGGAGAAGAAATATACCCTCCTCGCGTGTTATATCATTTTTTAGGCGTAAAAAATAATAAACAAGCCCAAGAGCCACTGCCATAATAAGAAAAGTCACAAAAAAATTATCATCCGTTAATACCTCGTTTGTATTAAGCACGGTAAAAATTCCAAATAGAAAAACGTTTGCAGACCCTGATCCCACATAATCTCCGAATGCGACATCCTTCTTTTTCAACATTACCGATCTGATCGCAAGAGACAGCTCCGGAAGGTTGGTTCCGACCGAAAGAAGCACTAGGCTTATGTAGTACGGAGATATCTTAAATACGTCTGCAAAATATATTGTTTTATCAACGATTAAGTTACTTGATACAAATATTATCCCAATACCAATTAATACTTTTACAATATCCTTAAACGAATATGCCTTGACATCCAGTAGGCTGTTGCGTTCTGTATCAAATATCCCTTTTTCTCTCTGAATAAAATAAAAAAGAAAAGCATACAAAACAATCATTAGAACCCCTTCAATTTTTGTTATCTTACCATCCAAGATCAAAAATGCCGGAGAAAGCATTACAAAGAAAGAAAAAAGCAGTCTTTTTGAATCAAGCTTGTGCTGGAGTTTAATTCCATTTCCCAAAATCGCAAATATTGGAATTATCAAAATAAAAATAACTAGAATACCTCCGATTAAATTTCCTACAAAAATCCCCGGTCTTCCTTCTGCTATAGCATTCATTCCTATACCAAACTCAGGGATAGAAGTAAGTATGCCTAAGACAAAAAACGAGAAAGCGAAAGATGAAACTCTAAGTCTTTTAGAGAATCTGTCTGCTGATGAAAGTATCAATCCAGCGCCAAACAAGATCGCGGCAAATGAAACAATATATATTAATAAATTCGCAAAAACCATCTAATTTTTAGTATAACATTTAAAATCAATGGTGTATAATTTATCAATATGGAAAAAGCGACTTTGGCTGGCGGGTGTTTTTGGTGCACTGAGGCGATTTTCAAACGTCTCAAAGGCGTTGAAGATGTAATCCCCGGATATGCAGGAGGGACTCGGGAAAACCCGACATATGATCAAATTCACGGAGGCGCAACAGGACACGCGGAATCTATACAAATCACCTTTGATCCAAAAGTAATATCATTTGAAAAGCTACTAAAAGTTTTTTTCAAGCTCCATGACCCGACAACAAAAGACAGACAGGGAAACGATGTCGGACCGCAGTATCGATCGGTTATTTTCTGCCATGACGAAAAACAAAAAGAAATTGCGGAAATGCTGATAAAAGATCTTGAAGATTCAGGGGTATATACAGAACCTATTGTTACCGAAGTCGTCCCGTATACCGCTTTTTATCCTGCGGAGCCGGAACACAGAGAATTTTATGAGAGAAACCCAAATTCACCATACTGCATGTTCGTGATAGACCCTAAAATAACAAAGCTTTACAAAGAATTTGGGGAAGATACAAAAAAAGAAGAGGAGATATAGATTAATCAATTAACTTCAATAGAGATGGAAATTCTTTATAAGGTTGATTAAATTTATCTGATCCCATATGCCCATCACCGTTGACTATCATCAGACTCTTCTCTTTTAAATGGTCAAAGATTACTCTTCCTTGTTTGTCATCAGCTCCCCAGGGGTCGTTATAAGAATTGATAATAATAAATTTTTCGCAAGTTTCTTTTATCTTTTCCCAATCAAAACAGTTTCTTCTCCAAAAGTTTCATTACTCAAAACATATTTTAATTGCTCATCGAGTTTTGGATTATCTGTATTGGGAAGATTTGGAATAGAAACTTTATATCC
>MFNO01000020.1:0-679 GCA_001782075.1 Candidatus Levybacteria bacterium RIFCSPHIGHO2_01_FULL_38_26 | reverse complement strand
GGAAGATTTGGAATAGAAACTTTATATCCTTTTTCTTCAAGCCCATTTTTGACATAAGGGAACCAAAAAGAATCCGGAATCTCCCCATAACCATGTAAAATAACTACATTATTCATACTACTTTTCCATCTCCAAGACCTTATCTATATCAATTTTTGAATGTCTAATTTACTGTCTATTATACCAGATGAAAAATTCAAGAGAATATAATATAATGCCCATGTGGAAACAGAGAGACAAATAACAGCTGGCTTCTTAATGCCTAAGGAGGCTGAGGCTGAAATACTAAAAGAAAATGCGGGAAAAACTTTAAATAGCTTAAAAACTGTTACTCTGTATATATCAGCTGCTATAGTTTACGAAAATCCATCAGAAAAAGAGAGAGCGGAAGCTATAGTTGGCGATATGCTTAGAGAATTAAATCCTGATAACAGATACGATATGGTTATAAACTCGGGTCCAGCAGAAAAAGGAGTGATATCAGAAAAAGACGAAAATTCAATATAAAAATGTATAAATTTATTTCTCCATTGCCACGACTTTGACTTGAGTCAATTCGTGAAATCCAAACGTACCGTTTTTTATGGCCTTATTGTACCATAGTCTTCAGATGTGATAGTATAGTGCACGTGGGAACAAGGATAGTGTTTTTTAGTGCCCTTTTTCTTCTCATAGTAGG
>MFNO01000019.1 GCA_001782075.1 Candidatus Levybacteria bacterium RIFCSPHIGHO2_01_FULL_38_26 | reverse complement strand
TATAGTGCACGTGGGAACAAGGATAGTGTTTTTTAGTGCCCTTTTTCTTCTCATAGTAGGCAATATAATTATTTCCTATAATCTCTTCTCTAAAAGCCACACTGTCATTATAAGTCCCCTTTCAGGACACGTCGACGCCAAAGTCCTTGGAGTGGTTTTGCTACCCACCCCAACTTCAACGCCTTCACCTACTCCTACCCCCACCTCAACTCCTACTCCAATCCTTCCAACGCCAACCGAAGAGCCAACTCCAACCCCCATTCCGGTCATAGAAGCCCCTGCCAATCTTGAAGAACTTTTTACAAAATACAGCAATGAATATAGCGTGGACAGAGAACACATGAAAAGAATCGCGCACTGCGAATCAGGGCTAAATCCCGGCGCCGCTACCAGTCTATATGGAGGACTTTACCAGTTTTCGCAATCTCTGTGGATCTCAACAAGAACGCGCATGGGACACGACAACAATCCGGATCTTCGATTCAACGCAGAGGAGGCGATAAGGACTGCGGCTTTTATGATTTCCCAAAACCACTTGGGCATCTGGCCGAATTGCAACAGCTGATTTATTGTATACTATAAAATTATGAAACAGCTTCATGAAGCATATCTAAGAAGCCTTCTCTTCGGACTTCAGGACGGAATCGTTTCAACTACAGGAGTTGTGGTTGGTATAAGCACCGGAGTTGAAGACAAGGCAGTTATTATTTTGGCTGCATTCGTAGCAGTGACTGTTGAAGCAACATCTATGGCGGCAGGTCAGTATTCATCCGAAAAAGCAGTACATCAGATGAGAAAAACAAAAAAAAGCACCGACAATTTGATAATCGGAGCCCTAATTATGTTTATGAGTTATATCTCAGCCGGAATGATTCCAATTCTTCCGACAATTCTTTTTGACCAGCCGGTTGCAAGAATACTAAGTGTTATTTTTGCTTTCTTGGGACTTTTTGTAATCGGATATGTAAAAGGCAGTATAGTCGGACAAAAGCCTTTGCGAAGCGCGATAGAGTTATTTATTATAGGCGGAGTTGCGACTCTAATTGGCGTGGTTGTAGGACAAATACTAAAAGTCTAGCTTTTTCTTTTTTCTTCTCTCTCAACAGATATAGTGCATTCTGTAACCAAAGCCGCGATCGCTCCAACAGCCGCAAGAACCGGTGCCAAAACAGCGCCGACAACACCAATCGTGAGCGGCAAAACAATCAATGTCTTTCCGCTCTTGTCTTTGATGGTAATTTTTCGAATATTACCTTCATTAATAAGCTGTTTTACCTTTGCTAGCAAGTGCTCGCCTTTTACTTTAAATGATTCTTCTTTCTTTTTTGCAGCCATATTTAGAATTATATCACAAAAACAAAAGTATGCAATTATCCCTTTTTAATCGCCCGCCATGTCCAAAGCCCTGAAACAAACTCGACAAATGCAAAAGAAATAAGCACCGCTTCTCCCAGATTAAAAAGAACTATCGAAATAATTACAAAAAACTGCAAAATTCTTATCTGAACAGTCCAATAAAAAAATTCTTTTAATTCCTTATATGCCGAGCGGATATAATAATATCCTAAAATAAGAAGAGACATCCCCACCAGCCTAATCCAAACCTCGTTTGTCTCTGGAAGCCCGGCTAACGAAAGCAAAACATTGGGAACAAAAAAAAGAATCGCTCCTTCAAAAAGCAAATAAATTCCAAAATAAAGTACTGTTTTAGCAGGATATGTCATCTATATCTATTATATCAAAAATTTACTCCCAAACAACACTCCATTTTAATGTTGTAAAATATTTTTCGTTGTGTTACATTAATATTTCCGATGAAAAATTCTAAATAATCCTTCTTCTTGGAATTAGTATCTTCAGATATTATTTTTTAAATTTTATTTTCTAAAAAAAGGAGGTTATAGATGCTTAGATCTTTCATGCCCGAGATCATACCTTTTGACGACCAAACACAACAAAAAAAGGGGAAGGGATTCTTTTATAAAGGGATCGAGTTTGTACATCACTCAGACCTTCCCTATCACAAAACTGCCTTTAAAAGAACCACTCCTGGGCAGAAGATTACGATATTAACGCTTGTAGTTATCGCTCTTATTGGACTCTTTATCAATTGGCACGCTACGCTGGTAGGAATTGTTGCCTTTCTAACAATCGTATATTTCCTGGATTTACTATTTAACTTATTTCTTATCGTAAGAAGTTATACCAAAGCGCCTGAAATAAAAGTAAGCGAAGATAAATTAAAAGCAATAAAAGATAATGATTTGCCAACATATACTGTTTTTTGCCCTCTTTATAGAGAATGGAACGTTCTACCTCAATTTATAAAAGCTATGGACAGTCTGGATTACCCCAAAGAAAAGCTGCAGGTGATGCTTCTGTTGGAAGAGAATGACGAAAAGACAATTGAACACGCAAAAACCATGCATCTCCCGCAATATTTCCAGATCGTTATTGTGCCCCATTCCATGCCGAAAACCAAACCAAAAGCGTTAAATTACGGCTTGCAAAAAGCAACCGGAGAGTTTTGTGTTATTTACGACGCGGAGGATATTCCCGACAAGCTTCAGCTAAAAAAAGCTATCCTGGCGTTTCAGAACGTGGACAAAAACGTTATTTGTATTCAGGCAAAACTTAACTTTTACAATCCCTATCAAAATATTTTGACTCGCGTTTTTACAGCCGAATACGCACTGTGGTTTGACTTGGTTTTAACCGGTCTGCAGTCAATAAAAGCTCCTATTCCTCTTGGCGGCACGTCAAATCACTTCAGGATAAAAGATCTTTTTCATGTTAAAGGATGGGATTCATTCAATGTTACCGAAGACTGTGATTTGGGCATGAGACTGGCAAAACAGGGATACAGAACGGCAATTATTGATTCCCAAACACATGAAGAGGCAAACAGCGATATGAAAAACTGGTTTTGGCAAAGAACCAGATGGATCAAAGGATACATGCAAACATATCTTGTCCATATGCGCTCGCCCCACCATTTTGTCAAAAACTGGCGGGATCCTCACGTAGCGACGTTTCAATTAATTGTCGGCGGGAAAATATTGTCGATGTTTATAAATCCTTTTATGTGGGTTGTGACAATTTCTTATTTTGCTTTTCGCCCGATAGTGGGGGAGACTATAGAGTCATTTTACTCAACTCCTGTTATGTATATGGGCGTGTTTTCTCTTATTATCGGCAACTTTTTATATATGTATTATTATATGCTTGGCTGTGCCAAGCGTGAATACGACGACATTATCAAATATGGATTTTTGGTGCCCTTCTACTGGCTCGGCATGAGTGTTGCCGCGTGGGCCGCTGTCTACCTGCTGATTGTAAAACCCCACCACTGGTCCAAAACAAAACACGGCCTTCACCTGAATAACAAATTAGCTATTCAACCAATATGATCAATTTATCTAAAAAACAACTCTCCAAAGGAACGATACTAATTACTGCACTTATTTCTACTCATTTTTTAAATTTTCTTTTCAATGTTTTTTTGGGACGTACATTGTCGTTTGAAGAATTTGGACTTATTACAATCGTCAACACCTTTTGGTACATATCAGCTATTTTTTTTGGCGCCCTTGCCTTGACAGTAAATCGCAGGGTAGCATATCTTCGCTCAAAAATTAATCCCGGTGCCGGAGCAAATTTTATGAAACACACATCTCATAACAGCTTACTTATTACCGGTATTATTTCCGCTCTTTGGATAATCGCAAGCCCCACCATCGGTCAAATATTCAAGATAGGCAATATCTGGGTTATATTATTATTTGCTCCCGCTATCCTGCTTGGAACATTATTGTCAATTAACAAAGGATATCTTCAGGGAGGTTTTAGTTTTTTTGCCCTTTCCTCGATTATATTTTTTGAAGGAGCAAGCAAACTCATACTGGCAGTCGCGATTACATTTATTAATTTAAAAGAGTGGGTTTTTATAAGCATACCTCTTTCTATAGTCTTATCTTTTCTGTTTTCTTTTTATCTAATCTCATCTAAGCTTCCTGAATCGCTTGGCGCTTTTTCTTATAGATTTCCCAAGAAGTTTTTTAGCATAACGCTTCTGGCTGGATTTGCTACTCTTTCCTTTATTTCCTTCGATGTTATATTGGCAAAACTTGTTCTCTCGCCTTCATCTTTTGGACAGTATTCCCTTCTTTCTATTACCGGAAAAATTATTTACTTTTTAGGATCACTTCTTAGCATATTCACTATCAGTCTTGTCGGAAGAGACCTGGGAAAAGGTTTGTCTCCGGTTAAAAACTTTTATAAAGTTTTTGGACTTACTTTTGTACTGACTATGATAGGTTTTATTTGTATAGGGCTTTATGGAAACTTTTTTGTTCCCCTGTTGTTTGGGCCAAAAACACAGGCAATACTTACATACCTGCCCCAATACTCTGCTGGTATCGCACTTTTTACGATATCAAGTTCCATTCTGGCTTTCCATCTGGCGCAAGAACATTATATTTTCCCAATCATCGCAATCATAACAGCAATCTTGATGTCTACATGGATCGCTCTATTCTCAAGGTCAATCTTTGATATTACCCATGTTATTTTTTACACGAGTCTTATTAGTTTTTTCGCGGTAGTAAGTCTGCATGTTATGGAAAAAGTAAAAGTAATCCGTTTCAAGACATCGGCTATTTAAAATATGAAAAACCTGCTCAATATTTCTATTTGCGTTCCTGCCTGTAACGAAGAAAAAAATATAGGAAAACTTCTCACGGCTTTGTGCGGGCAAAAAACAGAAAAAATCAAAATCAACAAAATTGTGGTTATCTCCTCAGGAAGCACCGATAAGACGAATGAAATAGTCCAGGCGTTTTGCGACAAGAACCAAAACATAATTTTAGTTAAAGAACCGGAGCGAAGCGGCAAAGCTTCAGCAATTAATACTTTTTTAAAAATTATTGATGACGAGATAGTAGTAATAGAAAGCGCCGATACCATACCAAATATAGATACTATGGAGAAACTCTGCATTCCATTTTTGAATGATGAGAAAATCGGCATGACAGGAGGAGCCCCATTTCCTGTTAATGACCCGAATACTTTTTTGGGGTATATTATTCATGCGTGGTGGTGGTTTCACAGAAACATTCCCCGATTTGGTGAAATTATTGCCTTCAGAAATATCATTGAAAATATCCCAAAAAGCTCTGCGGTTGACGAGGCATATATCCAGGCAGTTATGATTAAGAAAAACTATAAAGTAGTTCATATTGACAAAGCAGTTGTCTATAATAAAGGGCCTGAAACTGTTGCTGATTTAATAAAACAAAGAAGAAGAATATTTAACGGGCACGCAAGATTACAAAAAGATGAATTGATAAAAATAGATAATATGACCAAATCAAGTCTAAGACTAATGCTTTTTGATTATGAGATGAAAAACCTGAAGCATCTCGTGTGGTTTTTGAGCGGAATTTTAATTGAAGTATACGCGCGATTACTGGGAACTTGGGATATGAGTGTCAAAAATTATAATCCTGCTGTTTGGGACATGGCGGATTCAACCAAAGATCTATCTGTTAAGGAGGAAGATATATGATTTTATTTCTCAACTTCGCCCCGATTGAATTTATGGGAGGAGCAGAAAAAATGATGCTTAAAATGTCAAACATTATAAAAGATAGGGAAAGAACTGTTCTTGTCTCCGTAAGCAAAAAAATCGCGGACTTTTACGGTAAACTGGTATTGCACAGAAAGTTTGACAATCGTATAAAGAGCACTACATCCCAAAACGAATCTTTTATAAAATTAACCTTTAAATCTTTTATCCCCTTGCATAAGGAATGGAAAAAAACAAGAGAATTATTTCAGAACGCGAGAATTATATATATAAAATTTGAATTATTAGAAACCCTCATCGTTATTTATTTTGGCGGATTTAAGGCGCTTCGCAAAACTATTGCCGGGATACATACTCCTCTTATTTATATGTATCCAAAAGGCTTTTTTGATAATCTTCATACATGGTTGTATGAATCATTTTTATCAAAATTTATACTATCTCGAATGAAAAAAGTTCATGTATTAACAGCAAGAGAACAATTTTTCCTGCAAAAAAACTTCCATTTAAAAAATATTGTCTTAATTCCAAATAGTCTTCCTGACTCTTATGTCAAAAATAATACTGTGGAAACTATAAAAAATAATCTAATAATCATATTTATTGGTGAACTTTCAAGGAGAAAAGGCGCCGATATTCTTTTGGATGTAATAAAAAACTCTCCCAAAGAATATATATTTCATATTGTCGGAGATGGCCCCATGAAGAATGAAATAACTGATTTTGTAAAAACCAAATCCAATTGCAAAATACATGGATATATTAATGAAGATGAAGTTAAAAAAATATATAAACAAAGCGATATTATTTTTATTCCATCTCGAGCAGAAAGCATGTCTTTGGTGACGCTTGAGGCTATGGCAAATGGTCTGAAAATTGTCGGATCTACGGAAATCCCTATTGATCTGCCGCTCTTTATCAAACATTCAAATATTTATAACAAATATGAAAAATATTTAGAACTTTTTAGACAGATTTATCTACAAAAACAAAATGGAAAATTCTTTGAAGAAAAAG
>MFNO01000018.1 GCA_001782075.1 Candidatus Levybacteria bacterium RIFCSPHIGHO2_01_FULL_38_26 | reverse complement strand
ACTGATAAATTCATGGGTTGATTATAACAAGAAGCGCTTAAAAACGAAACAAAGAGGAAAATAGAGATGTTTCGCTTAGAAAGCTTTGTTGCAAACGAAGTTTTTAATCTATGCCTCTTTTAGCCTTCTCCAACAATCTCTTCGAGAACCGTCCCCTATTCACTTTGCCCACATATTTAGTGATTAAAAACCTAACCAACTTTTTGCATCACCATTACTAGTCGATGACGCGAAAGCTGAATACCTTTATCAGTTGAAAACTTTTTAACATACTTTTGTAATGAACCCCTATCCTTTTCTGAATCAAAATCTTCAAAAATGGGGACACCCTGCAAAAACAAATCGAGTTCTTCATAAGACGGATAATATTCAAAATAATGATAATTTTCCGCAAAAATAACTTTAAAACCAAGTGATTGAAGTGTTTTTAGATTTTCATCCAAAGTTGACTTGTCCCATTTTCCAAAACCTTGTCCTCTACCAAATATCTTTTTTAACTCTACTGTATCCTTCTCGCCTATCCCAATTTCAAGATAATGTCCTTTTGATTTAAGAAAACGGTAATACTCCTTGTAATAAGATGGTCCTCTCCTGCAATACGCTAAGTCGAAAAAAGAATTTTCAAATGAAGCTTGACTTGCATCCTGTAAAGAAAATTCGACATTTTTACTTCTTTCATCCTTACTATGACTTTTTGCTACATCTAGATTTACCTTTGAAGTGTCAATTCCATATACTTTCTGGAAAGAAGGTGCTATAGAAAGGGTAAATTTACCATCAGCGCAACCAATATCTATTGCAATTTTATTTTTAGAGCTTAGCCCCAAAAGTTTTTTCTTAAAAACCTTTTCAGGTTCACCTGCTGGATATTCGCTTTTATGTCGAGGACTAGCACTATATCCGTAACCTCCGAATTTTTTAGCAACCTTATCGTAAAATTCTATTCCCATATTAAATTAGTATATCAAAAGCTAGGATATGTTCTATTCAAACTAAAAACAAAATGTTGGTGGTTGGGAGTGTATTATCCGCCGAATGCGTCTCTTTCAACTATTTTCCTCTCTTTTCTGGGATTGGGTGGGCGAATGCATCAACAGAAATTTATCTATTCAAAATCCAGATAGAGAAATTTAAAATAGCAGCAAAACTCACCCAGGCAAGATAAGGATAGAGAAGATAGGATGCTACTTTGGAAATCTTATGGAATGCTTTGATTGTGAGAAATATTGCCACCCACAACGCAATTATTTCAATAAGTGCCAAGCCCGGGCTTTTAAGTCCAAAAAATATAATTGACCACGAAGCATTAAGCCCAAGCTGAATAAAGAACAATTTAACCGCATATTGTTTGGATTTAGCATTAGAAGTCCAAACGAGATATAAAGAAATACCCATTAACGCATACAAAATTGTCCAAACGGGTCCGAATACGAAGTTTGGCGGTGAAAATGAAGGCTTGGTGAGGGTAGCATACCAAGTCGGAATTGAAGAAAATGTAAAAAATGACCCTAAAATACCAGCGCCTTCGGAAAGTAAAACAGCAAATATTAAAAGCGGCCAGTTCTTAACTTTGAGCATTATATTAATTATTACTAATGCCAGCATAAAATACAACGACAAATTTTCACCTTAGATATCAAAACGTAAATTGGGGGGGGTGGAAGCTGAAGCGAAATCTCGCCCTGAGCGAAGACGAAGGGTCTAAATATGTTTTTCTTCGTTGATAGTGCCGACTGATAAATTCATAAAGAGATTACAACAGAGTATTAAAGTTTTATGAGGACTTTGATTTCGCGGCGCTTGTCCATTGCTTCATAGCCTTTTTGGATATCACCAAGTTTTATTGTTTTTGTAAATACGTCTCCAGACATGCTAAGTTCTCCTGACAAAACATGGGGCAAAAGTTTTGGGATATAGCTTGCCGCAGGTGCTCTTCCTCCCATAATCCCAACATTCTCTCCAAACACATCACCTATATTTATGGGGGCGACATCATGAGGCACTCCCACCCACCCTATACGTCCTCCTTTTCGAACTATTTTAAAAGCAGTTTTCCATGATTCTTTTGTTCCGACGCATTCAAGAACACAGTCAGCGCCAGTATCTTTTGTTAATTTTCGGACAGCTTTAAATGCCTTTTCTCCCCTTGCCGATACTATATCGGATGCTCCTAATTTTCTGCCCAATTTTGCGCGATCAGGATGAGTGCTCAAAAGAATTATTTTTTTCGCACCCAAAAATTTACTCGACAAAACAGCACAAAGTCCTACTGCTCCATCCCCTATTACCGCCACCGTTTTCTCTTTTCCAACTCCTGCGCAAACAGCCGCATGATATCCCGTGCACAAAACATCAGAAAGTGCAAGAAATGCAGGCATCAATTTTTTACTTGTTTTATTTTTGGGGACTTTAAATAGCATATGGTCTGAATTTGGAACACGGACAAATTCTGCCTGACAAGCTCCATATCCACCCTCTCCCCAATAACCGCCGTTTCTGCAACTACTGGATATTCCAGCTAAACATTCTGGGCAAATCCCATCAGATCTTGAAAAAGGGGAAATAACAAAATCGCCGTTTTTAATTTTTTTAACCCCCGCTCCAATCTCCTCAACAATTCCGATAAATTCATGACCGATTACAGTCTTCTTTTTTCTATCTGACATTCCCCGAAATGACCAAAGATCAGATCCGCAAACGCAGGAGTGAGTCACACGGACAATTGCATCCGTCGCGTCTTTTAATTTCGGGTCGGCAGCTTGATCTATCCTGATATCACGAGGTCCGTAAAAAACAGCTGCTTTCATTAAACCAAATATACACTCTTCTCCGCCAAACAGTCAAGGTTAAGCAACATTTGATAATCGGAGATCTGAGCCAGATTTTTCAATTATGCTTGCTTTTTCGCCAAAATGGGAATACTTAAACGTGTCTATTTTTATCTCTACCACGTCAACATCATCAGGATGAAGTTTTAGAAGCGGCCAGATCATCGGCTTGGATGCATTATTTTTAACTTTCTGATAAATCTCCTCTAAAACCGCGAGTCTCTGATCTGAATCCGAAACAATTCGCGCAATCCCCTTTATTTGCATCGTTTGTTTTTCTTCTTCGTCTGTTATGACCAAAGCAACATGGTCATTTAACTCCAGCGCTTCGGTTTTTTCGCTCGCTTTGCTTGTTGCGAAGAATATGCTTTCCCTACTATCGTAAAAATAGTAAATTGTAGCAGCATGTGGATAAGTGTCATTAGCAGAAAAAGTCACTATCACTGCTGTCCTGTTCTTTGCAAGAAAATTTTTTGACTCGAGCAGAAAGACAGCATCTTGTATCATTATATTAAGTATATAACACTTCGCAAAGAATTTCTAGCAAATTCTTCAAGGAGTTTATGGATTTTTAACGAGTCAAAATCATCGTCTTCATGCTCATGCAAAACAGCTCTAACTTTTTTATTGAGATCTTTACCAACAGATAAACTGCTCCACTGCTGTTTTCAACGTCACAAAAAACAACCGCGCCTAATTTTCTACTTACCAAACACTTGTAGTTGTCTGTTATACTGTAACAGTGAATACCAAAGTATTAATTGGAATTGTGATTCTCATCATTGTGGGCGGTGGATGGTTTTTGTTCGGAAGAGATTCAGCCGACCAAAATATCACTATGCCCTCCCCTACAAATTCAGAAATGCTTCAATCAGACAGCAATATTCCTATAACAACTCAATCAAACGTGCAATATTTCGAGGGCGCAAGCGGATATTTTGCCCGACCCCAGGCGCAAGGTAATTACCCAGGCGTCGTAATGATCCACGAAAACCGGGGCTTGAGGCCTGAAATCCGCGACACCGCTGAGAATCTTGCGAAAGAAGGCTATATGGTTCTGGCTGTTGATCTTTATAAAGGACAGGTGGTTGAAACTCAAGAAGAAGCAAGAACTATATCTTCAAGCTTCGATCAAGAAGAAGGCATCGAAAACATGAAAGCCGCGGCTGCTTATCTTCGTGATCAAGGCGCCACAAAAATTGCCTCGCTTGGATGGTGCTTTGGCGGCAGACAATCCGTAGCCATTGCAATTTCAGGTGAACCTCTAGATGCAACCGTAGTTTATTATGGCGGCAACATGGCAACAACAACCGAAGACCTTGAGCCTATTAACTGGCCTGTTCTTGGTATATTTGGAGATCAAGACCAAGCAATACCTGTTGAAATGGTACAGGAATTTGAGTCGTCTTTAAATACACTTGGGGTTGAAAATGAAATTTATATTTATCCAGGCGTTGGTCATGCTTTCGCCAATCCTTCAGGGGCCAACTACGCACCAGAGGAAACAAAAGATGCCTGGGAAAAAACCACTTCTTTTTTGAAAAAACACCTTCAAAATTAAATACTTAAACTATTTTATTATCACCCATTACTACTTACCATCGTTGCGGAGCCTGAAACGATCCCAGCCGGAAGAAAAGCCCAATGCGTCACCACTGCCATTCTCACCATAAACAGTTGGCGACCAATAAATAACGTACGTGTTACCGTTGTGATCCTCGCCCCATGGTGGATTTTCATTTATATAACTTTTTGTTTTAAGATGATGAGTTCCGTTATCAAAAGAGTCAACAACCTTGTCCACTATTTGATCATGAGATATGACTTCAACCTTGCGGGAAAAATCTTTGCTATGATCAGTATTTGGCAACTTCTCTTTCAGCCCTTTCCTGCCCAGATCTATTGTGTCTCCTACCGCAAGCTGCTGCCTGTGTATAGCCCTGTGCCGTTCCTTTGAAATAACACGCATCTCAATCGTCATAATTAATTTTTATTATAAAAATATTTGAAGATTATAGCATAAAATTACCTATTAATATTCAAACAATCATAGGAGGCAAGCTCGCTCTCTATCCCACGCTCAAAATGTTATAACGCGTTAGTACATACTTTAACTCCACTAACATATTACCGTAGACTGTACAATGAGTACACCAACGGTCTGAATGGAGACGACTGAAAAGCAAAATTTGAGCGTATTTGAAAACTATTATATAATACACAAACGGAATGATAGAAGGACAACCAATTAGGCTTTCAACTTTTGTAAACGAATTAGCGGGCGTAGCGCGGTCTAATCCCCAAGAATTAAATGAAGTCGCTACCCAAAAGACAGTCTTTCCTACTGACGCAGGGCATCCTATCGCAGAAACCAGAAGAATAGGAATAAAAGACAATAATGCCTCCGGCTATATTCTTGGCATTCACACTCACCGCACCTTTCCGGAAGAAGAACTGGAGGCAATGCTTCAACAAGCACTAGACCAAAGCAAAAAATTAAGACTGCCATGGAGAAAATATCGAGTAGATCTAAAACAGACTTGGGAACCTGAGGACTTTTCTAAAGAATCAAGTCTTCCGCCGTACGGCTCAAGTAAAACAACAGTTACATCTACAGCCACAACGATCAATCCGGACAGCGTCCGAATGATTAATTCCAACAAAGATACCCAACAAGCAGAAATCGAGCTTGAGGGGAACACAATGCTAGTCAGGGCAGATGGAAGATTCAGAAGTCGTCTAAAAGATATTGCAAGTGGTCTTGATCTGCAAACCGCAACAGTCAGATTATCCCCCGATGATACTGACAGATTAATAGAGCTAAGCAGAACTACTCCAATAGCGGGCTTGTCTTCGGACCAACTGAAGAGAAAATTGCAAAGAAACACGCAAGCTACTTTTACATTTACGCCAGATTCAATAACGCAGATTACAGAAAGTTTTTTCATGCTGGATTTAAAAACAACAGACGTCCCCTCTCTTGAGAGACGCCTTGGCGGAGTTGATCTTTACAAAGCGGATGGAAACCAGACAAGCCAAATTATAGAACTAAGTAAACAATACGCTCTGGATGAAATTCTAACCACGAAAAGACTCGAAGATGTGAAAAAAGCCAGCGATATCCTTAGAGGAATATATTTCAGCGCGTACGGAAATTATAATATCTCACCTGATAAGGCAAAGGATTTATTAAATGAGGAATTACAGATGTTGCAAAGCATTTATGACCCAACTGCCGAAAAGCAGCTACAGCTTCCTCCAAATATGCCCCTCCTTGTAGGAGATGTTGTGAAAAAACTTGCCACAGAATTACTAAAAGAAGAAATTACTGAACCGTTGGAAAACTTAAGTGTTGAAGATTATGTCCAATTTCTAACATCCAAAGGTTATATCCCGCCTGAATCTCAAACGCAAGATTCTCTTCCTGATACAACAATCAAAGAAAGACATCTTCTTCAATTTTACAAACAAGCTTATAATCAGCAACCAGCCGAGGCAATAGATCTATATCAAAAAGGATATCCAAATACTCGACCGTTAATCACAATTGATGCTGAAACAATAAGAGACGGAGCGAGAATAAAAAAACTAAAAGTTTTATCGTTGGCAAAAATTTTCTCCCTTCAAATAAGACAGCCGGCAAGCTCAAGCTCTAAAAACAATTTTGGCTTTGGAAGAACGGCTCACGATAGAAATGAAGCGCAATTGTCAACCACCACAAATTTGGGAAGATCCGAACTGCTCCCTCTTCAAGAATGGGCTTGCAATAGAATAGGAATAACTTTTAGTCATTAACTCCTCAAAAAAATCATGCCAACACTAAATT
>MFNO01000017.1 GCA_001782075.1 Candidatus Levybacteria bacterium RIFCSPHIGHO2_01_FULL_38_26 | reverse complement strand
GGATTGGGATAGTTTGGGATTCAAAAGTGCCGTCTGAAGCAAATTGCCCTCCGGGACCTCCCTCGATAATCTTAAACTCCGCATTTGCGTCTGCGGTTACAATGTATGAGTACGCATCGCCGTCTTCTTCCAAAACTGCGTCAATGCCATATACATCAACATTGATATCCATTCCTCCACAGCGAACAGGTGCGCTTTCATCACCAATATCGAGGACCTGATACCTCTCTCCTGCGGACTCGCCAACGACAAGAGCCCGATTTCCGGGTACCACGCGGATGCCGGTTGGGCTCATAGCGCCGGTATCATACGTACCACCTGGTATAACAAATGGATTTTCCTTATCGGTAATATCAATGATGAAAAATTCGGGATTGCCTGCCGAGTTTGCAGTCACGACGTATGCCCGCGTACCCGTGTCGTTTACATACACATCCCGGCCGCCGACATTTGTCAGTGAAACAGAACCGACAATCTGGGGGCTTGCGGGATTCAAGACATCAATAATATGCAACTGGGTAGAAGAAGAGCTGGTCGTCACATACGCATAGTTTCCCTTTATATATATAGAGTTTCCTATTCCTGCAAGTTCTACTTGTCCATGCTGAGGCCGAAAGCCTGTCTTGCTGGTCAGATCAAAGGTGCGGAATTTATTGCCAACAAATGTGGTCATATATCCTACGTTGCCGACTACAAAGACGTTCATTCCTTTATTGTTTCCTGACGGATTGAACTCTCCTATCCTGCTGTATGGAGTAGTTGTTAAATCTATGATTATAATTTCTCCGTTGTTTTCATCGGTTGCGATATACGCATAATCCTCTTCGCCAAAAACATCATTGGTTTTGGGCGGAGACACATTGGTGTAAGTATCTATGATTGACGCAATCGGAGGATTAGTATTTGATATTGCAATATTTGCAAACGGAAGTCCGGAAGCATTTGCCCCCGTTCCGGTAAATGCTCTCCCCTCAATAGCTGTTATTGCTCTGGCTTCCGCAGTTCCTGGATAATTAAGTTCTTCCAAAATTGAATCTCCCGGTTCGCACCAGTTGCCTTGTCCGCCGCCGCCCAGTATAATTTCCCCGCCGCTTGTGTTGGTGACTGCTATGGCTGTTCCAGTGCCGTTGTCAAACTCCGCTTCTGTGGTTTCTGTATATGTTATGTTGTCAAGCCGCATTAGATATATTGTGGATTCAATTGATGAGGGCAGGGGTGTATCCCAAGAGACCGTAATTACAAGTTTTTTGGATGAGGGGTCAATTGTTCCTGCACTTGAAACAATTGCTCCGCTTGCATCCCTTTCTACATCGCTTATGGCTACAGATCTGGTAAATCCGTTTATGGTTTCAGTGCCAGCGTCCAGTATCCAGGAAGATCCCGAAACTTCTGGATGACATGGGCAAATAGACTGATAAGCGGCAAAAGTATTCCAGTCGTTTTCCCTAACATTTCTTAGAGCTTCTTCTGTTTCTTTTAGAATAGTTACTGCCTCCAGACGCTGGGATTGCTGGGCTTTTCCAGATCTTCCGGCAACAAGCCCGGTAAGAAGCGCAGGCAAAATAATGGCTGACAGCCCGATAACCAAAAGCAATTCGACTAATGTTTGTCCTCTCATATATTTGACGGGTCCTGTCCCGCCTTTCCTCCCGTCAGTGCTCCGCTAGTCTCTCTTTTAGGAACCGAACGCGTGCGCGCTGTCGGGAGCCCTCCAGGCGTGCCACCCGTCCGATATTGTATTTACGGTATAGTTATTGCTCCATATATATTTATCTGAATTATTTTCTGGTTTCCATTTGTGGAGTCTGTAAGAGTAACTGTATCTGTGGCAGCTGTCCATCCAGTCATTTGTCCGCTTCCTTTTTCAAAGATAATACTTGAACTAGGCACATCGATATCTGAAAAAGTATGCGACGGATCTAGATCAATGCTGAAGTTACTGGGTTCAAGGGGGTTGTATGATGATCCGCGGAATAGGATATATCTGTCTGATTCAAAATACACTCCATAATCACTAATCGTTCCAGATCCTTGGGTATCTCCCACCATGGCTTTGTTTTGCTGGCTTTTTAGATCGGACACAACAGTATCAACTGTTGTATTTAATACTGATTTTTGCCTGAAATTTAGAAGATTGATGGTTATAAAGCCAAAAAGTATAGTCAATATCCCCATTACAAGAAGAAGCTCTGGAAGGGTAAACCCTTTTTGCGCGTTTAACATCTTTATCTCGCTCCTATTTGTCCTACCAGTCCGTAAATTGGAGCTATAATTGAGAGCATCATGCCGCCAATTACAATTCCAGTCAAGACCAATACGACCGGTTCAAGAAGTACTGTAGTTGCTGCCAATGTTTTGCCAACCTGATATTCAAAGTATTTGGAAATGTCCTGCATTGATTTTTCCAAAGAGCCGCTTTTTTCTCCTGCTTCTATGAGCTTGATCATAATGCTTGGAATTGTTTTTTTCTTGTCCTTTAGCCCTTCTGATAATTTTTTACCAGACGAAACTGATTCCCTGGCATGAATAATTGCTTTTTCAACGTCTTTTTTTGATACGACTTCCTGGGTTAGCTCAAGAGCCGATCCGATTGGTATTCCTGCGTTAAGAAGCAGATATAGGCTATGGGAAAATCTTGTCAGATCAATTTCTTTTGCCAGATTTGCAACAACAGGAAGAGAGAAGAAAACATTTAGAAAAAACTTTTTGTTTTTTTTGTACAAAAAGAATGATCCCAAGGCAAGACCGAGAGTTACTATTATTGTCGGCAGAGTATAGTTGAGTACAAGATTTGACGTAAATATTAGTATTTGGGTTGGAAGAGGAAGCTCGACTTTAAGCCTTGTAAAAACTTGAGAGATTTTTGGGATAACAAAAGTAAGAATGACGATCAGAACTCCCAAAAAAACCACCAGTATCACAGCCGGGTAGATTAGAGCCGATTTTATTTTGTCGTTAAATTCTGTTTCTTTGGTAATATTTTCTCTTAAGTCCTTAAGAACTACATCAAGGGTGCCTGATTCCTCGGAAGCCTTTATTATATTTACGGTCACATTATCAAATACCTTGGGAAATTTGCCAAAAGCAAAAGATATTCTTTTCCCCGAGGATACGTCCTCCCTAACTGTTTCCAGGACTTTTTTTAAATTTCCTTTTGAATCCTCAAGGAGGGAATCAAGCGTGTCAAGTATTGGAATTCCTGCCTCAAGCATGGTTGATAAATTGCTCACAAAGGCGATTTTTTCATTTGTTGAGATAGAAATATTTTTTGTCGCTGTCATAGTGATTCTACTTTTGTAACTCTAAGTACCTCCTCAAGAGTAGTCAGGCTTTTTTTAACTTTTTCCAAGCCATCATCTAGCATGGTTGACATGCCTTCTTCTACTGCTTTTGCAGTAATAACATCTGAGTCGGAGCGCTCAAGAATCAATTTCTTGATCTCCTTGCTTACCTCTAAAACCTCAAATATTCCGATTCTGCCGCTGTATCCTGTGTTGTGACAGACTTTACATCCAGCTCCTTTGTATATGCGAATTTCTTTGTCGCTGCCAAAGTGCTGTCTGATTGTTTCCGCGGGGATGTTTTTTGTGAGGTCGGTTTGGGCTATATTTACAGAAGTTTTGCACATCTCGCAGATCTTTCGAATCAGTCTTTGGGCAATAATCACATTTATAGTTGAGGCAACAAGAAATGGTTCAATATCCATATCTGTAAGTCTTGGCAGTGTTGTTGCCGCATCATTTGTATGGACGGTTGATAAGACCAAGTGCCCTGTAAGAGCGGCGTTGACAGCGATTCCGGCGGTTTCTTTGTCTCTTATTTCTCCGACAAAAATAACATTCGGGTCTTGACGCAGAATTGAACGAAGTCCTCCTGCGAATGTAAGATTGGTTTTCATATTGGTTTGGATTTGATTTACTCCTTGAATTCTGTATTCGATAGGGTCTTCAATTGTAGTTACATTTATATCCCGCGTGTTTAAAATTTTCAAAATAGCATAGATAGACGTCGTTTTACCAGAGCCAGTGGGGCCGGTTGATAAAATCATGCCATAAGATTTTTTATATCCATCAGAAACTTTTTTGAGATCTGCTTCCTGCATGCCAAGATCCAAAAGTGAAAATTGTCCAGAATGGGAAGAGAGAAGCCGCATAACCGTTTTTTCACCATCGGCAATTGGGATGATAGATACTCTTATATCCAGGTCTTCTTCAGGAAGTTTCACGCGCAATTTTCCATCCTGCGGGCTTAGATGTTCGTCTGTTCGAAGCCGAGACAAGATTTTGATGCGGGTAATTATCTGATCATGTAGGTTTGTGGGAAGTATTGAGATGTCGTGAAGAATACCGTCAATTCTAAAGCGAATTAGCGACTCATTTTCCTTTGGTTCTATATGGATATCCGAGGCTTTATCCTCGTACGCGTATTGGACAATAAGATCCACAATTTCCGCGGCGGATACATTGGGTTTTTGCAAAAGCTCATCAAAGATTTTTTGTAGGTCTTTTCTGTAGATATAAAGTATGTTGTTGATATCTTTTTGCGTTGCCAAATATACAGATATTTTTTCACCGGTTTTTTTGGCGACAAATTCCTGAATTTCTTTGTTTCTGGGATCTGCCATGGCAAGTTTTATTCCGCTTTGGTCTCTGGCAAAAGGAACAATTTTTTGCTTTCTGGCTATTCTTTCCGGAACAAGCTTGAAGACTTCCTCGGGAATTGATATTTTCGAGAGGATGATAAATGGAAGTTTTAGAAAATCAGCTTCCAAAACTCCCAAGTTTTCATCAGATATTACGTCATTTTGGATAAGAGCATCGGCAAGAGGAATTTTTGATGCTTTGGCAAGAGAGGATAATTCTTCAAGCCTTTTTTCATCGGCAATTTTGTCTTTTAGAATCAGTGCTTTTAATTGTTCGTCAGATATAATCATGGTTTAACGCGGGTCCTGTCCCGCCTTTCCTCCCGTCAGTGCTCCGCTAGTCTCTCCTTCGGAACCGAACGCGTGCGCGCTGTCGGGAGCCCTCCAGGCGTGCCACCCGCTTAAGGTCTTTTCGCTTTTATAGCTTCCTCAATCCTTTCTTTTAGCTTGTCAAAATCAAAAAAGGTTTTATTGACATATCCTACGGCTCCAAGAGATAGAGCTTTTTGCACATCCTGTTCTTGTCCCAAGGTCGAGAACACCAAAATAGGAATTTTTTTTAGCCCCTCGTCTTGGGCAACATCCTCCAAAAAACCAAAACCGTCCCGTTTGGGCATGATAATATCAAGGATTATCAGGTCCGGCATGAATTCCCTGGCTTTGGCAATACCCTGTTCTCCATCAGATGCAACATCTGCTGTAAAACCAACCTCGGTTAGCTTGGTTGAATAAAATTTTTGAAAAAAGAGATCGTCTTCTATTATAAGTACTTTCATAGTTCGACTTCGCTCACCATGACCCTGAGTTTATCGAAGGGTCATAATTTTTCTAGTTTGTTGCTTACATCCGACAAGTCAGTCTCTTCGTCGTTATTCTCAATTGAGTCTATGCATTCAGAAAGACTTCTTACAGCATCGTTTAACAAGGTCAATAACCCTGGGGAAGCTTTTAATTTTTCTTCCTTGAGTTTTTTGAATGTTTTTTCAATGATTCCTGAGAGACGCTCTGCATTTTTGTAGCCGGTAACGGCAGCCTGGGTGGATAGAGAGTGAGCGGATATATGGATAGAGTTGATAGAGTTTTGGTCGGTAGGGTCTTTGAGTAGTCTTTCCAAATCCTGCTTTAATTTGTTTAGATAGTCGCGGCTGGTTTTAACGTACAAACCCTTAAAAGATGACAAATCAACGGTGGTCATTATATTTACTATAGTTCCCAGATGATATTGTTGTCAATGGAGGGCTTTTGGGGCGTTATCTTCTTTTTTTCCTGCTTTTTGATTTTTTGGTTGCGCCTATTCCTGAATTGTTGACCAGGAAAAGCAGGGTCAGAAGAAGAGCGGATCCAAGAAAAGCTAGAAAAATAAAAGGCTGAAAACTGCCTGCTTCAATAATATTGTATCTGTTTTGCTGGAAAATAACTAAGATAACAAGTGCCACTACAATAATTAGAAAAGCGATGATTGCTTTGGCGCTTGAGTGAGGATCGGATTTTTTTAGCATACTTCTATTTAATAACTAAAGAAAACAAAAAGTCAAGAGGTAAACAAGTGTTGAAAGGTGTTTTGACCTTCTATGATATTATTTTTTCTACTTTGTCATTCTTGACAGCCAGATGAATATTACCAATATAATCAAGTTAGCAACAAAGTATCCTAGAGAAAAATAAAAGAGGACGATCACCTGGTAATTAACATATATCCCATAAGAAATTATGAACCTGCCCAGCTTCAAAATACAATCTACAAAGCATTTATCCTCAGAGATCTTCATGTATTTTATCTCCAAATTCGACACACAAAAATATTATTCCGCACATAGTGACTATTAATTTGTATTTAATAGTTAAATTAAATCTTAAAAAGAATGGAGGTGAAATAAATGAAGGTATTTAAAAAAGCTTTAATACTACTCCCGCTTGCGTCTTTAATTTTTGCAGCAGAAGCTTTTGCAGCCAATGGTTACACGCTTTTTGGTGATGCGCAGATTGTGTCGGGTGGGAATCCGAGCAATGCTGCCCAACTGCGATCTGATGCGACAGTAGCTCCAGGTTTTGGCGGCGTAAGTTTTGAAGTACAGGACGGTACAACTCTTGGTGATCTAGCTACTCTTGGTACAGATTTTAATGTTACCGATGATGATTGCGGAGGTGGTTCACCGAGGTTTCAGGTTAGGATAGACATGGATAACGATGGAGTCATAAGTGCAGGAGATAAAAACGTCTTTGTCTATCTTGGGCCTTCACCTAATTATGTCGGATGCACTCCAGGCACTTGGGTATCTAGCGGTAATTTGGTGACAGATCCGGATCCGCGTTGGGATACAGGTCAAGTAGGCGGTACTTTTTATGACACTTATGCTAACGCAGTAGCGTTAACAGCTGGACTTGAGGTTTTTAGAATTAACCTGGTTGTGGATTCAAGCTGGATGTTCTTGGATAGTGAACAAACAGTCCTTGTGGACAACGTGAATATCAACGACAAGCTATATACATTCGAGAACAAGGAATCCTGCAAAAAAGACGGCTGGCAAGATTTGACCGATGATGAAGGTAATTCATTTAGTAATCAAGGTCACTGTGTAAGTTTCTTCGCCAGTGAAGGAAAAGCTCAAGGTAATCCTTGATGTGTCTTGTTGGAGTTGGCCAACTGGTTGGCTAACTAAATTAAAGAGAAAGCAAGGCTTGCTTTACTCAAGCTTTGGAGGAGCAAGCCTTGCAAGACTAAATGCTTACAGCCTACTTCCATAATGGAAATCTGGTAGGTGAAAGGAGGTGAAAAATAAATGAATAAAAAAATAGCCTTAAGCGCGATGTCTATCTTGACGTCCCTGGCGCTTCTCGGCGGCGCTACATTCGCGCTGTTTACAGATACGGCAACAAGCGAAGATAATACATTCGCAAGCGGGAACGCAGATCTCCAGATTTCTTTAGACGATCCAGATAGTTCACCTGTAGAATTTCTAGATTCTATACCTGGGCCAAATTTTACAGGAATTTTTCCAGGTGAGTCAAGGGACTTTGATTTCTGGCTGAAAAATAATAGTTCTTCAGTAATTGATTTGGATTTGACAGCTGATGTTAGCTCAATTACACCAGATCCTGATGGAGATCAGACGATTGATAATATCCTTCTATTAAGCTGGACATGCGACATCAATGGTAATGGTAGTTTGGGAGATGAAACGCCAACTGCTGAGTTTTCGCCAAGAGATTGGTTAAATGGTGGAAATGCCGCGCTTGGATCCCTAATACCTGCGGAAGAAATGTTTTGCAGGATGACAGGGAGATTACCAAGTACAGCAGATAGCACTGTGGCAAATCAAACAGTAGTGTTTGATGTTGTTTATGATGCAACTCAAGCTCCATAAAATTTAGTTTTAAACTGGTGGTGGGGATGTGGTTTGCCCCACCACCAGGGGGCAGTGGGGTCGGTCGATAAATGTCATCCTGAATTTATTTCAGGATCTCGGCTCAAACGAGATTCCGAAACAAGTTCGGAATGACAGGGAGGAAATTATGAAATTAATTTCTGAGATTTTGTATGCCGCGTTAACTATTTTGATCCTTGTGCTATTGCCTTTTATAGTCTTTACCCTTGTCACATCAAAAACAGACAGATTGGGAGGAATTCAATCCTTCGTGGTTCTTTCCGGCAGTATGGAGCCAAGTATTCCAGCAGGAAGCATCATATATGCTAAAGACGCGAAAGAATTTCACATAGGAGACGTAATCTCATTTAAGAAGGGAAGTGATATTGTGACACATAGAATAGTTCATGGAGAAAAAACAGATAATAAATTTTCCTACTACACAAAAGGAGACGCGAACAACAACATAGATTCAGAAGTTGTGGCGCAAAAGGATGTTTTGGGAAAGTCGATTTTTTTCGTGCCATTTGTTGGGAAATTTGTGTTATTTCTTAAATCTTTTCCGGGGTACGCGCTTTTTATAATTTTCCCAACAGTATTTTTCATAGTTTTTGAGGCGAATAATATCAGGAAAGAAATCACAAGGCATGCGGAAAAAAGAGCTATTCAGAAATTACAAGCAGCATGAAACAATTTTTATTAATCTCAATATTATTTATCCTCAGCATAGGCTTTGTTTCTTACAAAGCCACTCATGCGCTTTTTAACGATACAGCGCAGTCTCAAAACAACACCTTTTCCGCAGCCCAAACATTTCATGTTGTGATTAGTGAAGTGCAAATCAATGGCTCAAATGCAAATCAAGATTTTGTTGAGCTTTACAATCCAACTAGTTCTGTTGTTGATTTAAATGGATGGCAATTACAAAAGAAGACTTCAAGTGGAGCAATTAGTTCTCTAGTTCTATTTGGGAGTAGCCATATAATACCAGCACATGGTTATTTCTTATGGGCAAACAATCAGACGCCTCAAAATCCCTTCAGTACCTCTATAGGTGCAGATGTAAGCAACGGTAATAATTTATCAGAGAATAATAGTATAGCTTTAGAGGATGCAAGTAACAATATTATAGATCAGGTTGGTTGGGGTACTGGGATCAGCCAGTACGTAGAAGGAACGCTTATTGATAATGGATCGGATACAAATAAAAGCATGGAACGAAAGGCATATTCAACATCAACAGATGTGACAATGGAGGGTGGAGTTGATGAGACAAAAGGCAATGGATACGATACGGATGATAATTCAAATGATTTCATTCTGAGAACAGTTTCTGATCCGCAAAATAGTTCTAGCGGAGCGGAAATGCCGTAATACCGGATTGTAGGTACGGTTCCGATACGGGATCGGTTTAGCTATGACGATGTTGGAGATTTTTAAAAATTGAAGCTATGAAAAAAAGGATTTTGTTTGTTTTGATTTTGGCGACATTGGTGGGGTTGGCATTTTATGGAAATATCAATTTGTTTAATAGAACTCAGACAGCTTATGCTGTTGGGGATTTGACTGTTGATTGGGGAATTGGAGTTGGGGACGTGGGTCCGATATTTAATGTCCTTAATATGGCGCCTGGAGATATGGAGGAGCGAAGCGTTGATGTTTCTAATTCTGCAGCATCTGCCCGGCCTGTTGGCGTGCGCGCGATTATGACAGATGGCGAGGCGACATTTTCCGCGGCTCTTAAAATAATTATTTCTGAAAACGGGACAGATATTTATGGCGGGACTAGCGGGACCGGAGAGAAAAGCTTAGGCGACTTATTTTTGGAAAGCGCTGGTCCGGACGGAATTCCTCTTTCAACTATTGGACCAGGCGACTCAGCTATTTATATATTCAAAGTTACCTTTGATGAAAGCGCGGGGAATGAATTCCAGAATCTCAATGTCGTTTTCGATCTTAAAATCGGCATTGCGATTGCGGTGCCTGCGCAGTGCCAAGGAATAGAATTTGATCTGGTTGGTGGCTTACCGATATTTGGAACAGATGGAAACGATCGGATCAACGGGACGCGGGGGAATGACCTTATTTTTGGACTTGAGGGAGATGATCGGATTTTTGGACACGGAGGACATGATTGCATTATAGGAGGAGAAGGCAATGATCAGCTGAGGGGAGAAGTTGGAAACGACCTTTTGTTTGGTAACGAGGGAAATGATTTGCTGATTGGGGCTGTAGGAAATGATCTTATTTTTGGCGGGGATGGGGATGACAATATTCGAGGGGAAAACGGAAATGATCAGATTGATGGTGGGGATGGGGACGATAAGATAACAGGCGGAAATGGGAATGATGAGATTGACGGCGGAGACGGAAATGATGACATTAGCGCTGAAAATGGCGCAGATCAGGTAAACGGAGGAGACGGAGACGATAAAATTAATGGAGGAGCGGGAAATGATGTTTTGATCGGAGACAGCGGATTTGATTCTATCAATGGACACGCGGGAAGAGATACATGTGATGGAGAAACAAAAAATAACTGCGAACTATGAACTATTAACTATGAACTTCTATGAATAATTTTGAAAATGTTAGAAAAAGAGTATTTAAGTTTGCGCTAAATATAATTACAGTATGTAAAGAGCTTCCTAAAACTGAGACTAATAGAATTATTATTAATCAGCTTTTAAGATCTTGTACCGAACAGATTTTATATACATTATGAATATTGCTAAGAAGGAATCGAGAGAAACAAACTATTGGCTAAAGCTTTTGTTTGAGTCTAATAATGAGTTTATAACAACTAAGCTAAATACTATTATTGCTGAAGGAGAGGAAATTGCAAAGATACTGACAGCTAGCGTTAAAAGTGCTCAGCGTAAACATTCAAAATGACAATTAATAGTTATAAGTTAATAGTTAATACTTAAAAGAAGGGGGGTGAATAAAAATGATGGTTAAAAAAATTACTGCGGGAGTTGTCGGTGGACTTTTCCTAACAAGTCTAATTGCAGCTTCAGCTTTTGCTGATACTACTTCAGAGATTTCTGGAAACGGTGCCGGGTCGATAAACTCGATCTATATCAAAAACAAATCCAATTGCGACGTTTCTCAGAAAAACAAAACCACAGTGCTCACGGAAGTTGTGTCCAAAGCAAACAGCGGAGGAAACAATGCTAACGGCAACACTGGCGGAGACGTTACAATCGATACCGGAAACGCAAGTTCCGAAGTTTTGGTATCAGTTGAAGGCGGTTCCAATGAAGCCACAGATCCATGTTGCTGTGGTTCCAATGATAGCTCACACGAGGCTTTGATCTCAGGAAACGGTAGACATTCTATCAATTCTGTAACTCTAAAGAACAAAAAGAGTTCTGAGATTAAACAAAAAAACAAAACTGAAGTGCTCACTGCCATTCTTTCAAAAGCCAAGACTGGCAAAAATAGAGCAAACTACAACACAGATGGATCGGTTGAGGTGAAGACCGGAGACGCGGATTCACTCGTAGATGTATCGGTCAGCTCATCATCAAACACTCTTAATCCATAATTTTTTAAGAGGATTTGAGTTGTTCCAAAAACCCTGTGCCATACGGTACGGGGTTTTTTGGTAAGAATTTCGTAAGAGTTGACTTTGTATTATTGACACAGCCTATATTTGAGTTTATTATTGGAGGGAAAATGAAGGAGAATCGGGAAAGCAATGTCCACAGGATTAGAAATGCATTGGCTGTTATTAAAGCCTACGGTCAAATTCTAGCAAAACGATTAGGCAAAAGCAAAGACAAAAACTCCCTCTCTTATCTTGCAAAGATTGACAAGGAGGTTAATAAAGTGGCAAAACTTATTAGGAAGAGATAGGATTATGAGAAAAAAGGAAGATAAAAAGAGAATATTGATAGTTGATGATGATCCCGCGATTTTGGATGCGCTTCGGATTGTCCTTGAGATGGAGGGATATGAGGTAATAACTCTTTCAAGCACTGATAAAATCTACAAAGAAGTTCGTTCTCGTAAGCCGTCTCTAATTTTGCTTGATATTTGGTTGCCTGGGGGAATTGATGGCACAGAAGTGACAAGATTTATCAAGGCGCAGGAAGACCTTAGCCACATTTCTGTTATTCTAATCTCCGCAGTTTCGAATATAAGAAAGATGTTTAAAAATTCCCATGCGGATGATTTTCTCGCAAAGCCTTTTGATATAGATGACGTTATAGAGAAGGCAAATAAATATTTGTGAGAAAGATTCTAGTTCTTTTTCTTCTCTACGTTACAACCGCGATATTTGGGCTTAACATAGAGGCGGTAGGTGGTTTTGCGACTTTGGTCTGGCCTCCAGCGGGAATCTCACTGGCATTCCTTCTTTTGTTTGGCTACCAACTTTGGCCAGGAGTGTGGATGGGAGCTTTTTTTGCAAACGTTCTAAGAGGCGCTCCTGAATCTGTCGCATTTGGAGTTGCTACTGGAAATACACTCGAAGCAGTACTGGGTGTATTTATACTCACACATTTTATTAAGGGGTTTAATTACTCTTTGTCCCGGCTTAGTGACGTCTTGGGGTTGTTGTTGGTTGCAACCGTTAGCACCCTGGTGGGAGCTTCTGTTGGAGTTTCCAGTTTACTGCTTGGAGGTATTATATCCTTTTCTTCTTCTGCTCAGACCTTTCTTGCCTGGTGGGTGGGAGACGCGCTTGGAGATTTGATAATAGCGCCGCTGATTTTGGTTTGGAGTGTACCGGGTGCTTTTAGGATACCTAAAAGCAGATTGCTTGAAGCAATTTTATCAATACAGCTTCTTTTTATTTCAGGCGTTGTCGTCTTTAACGGCGCATTTGGATTAGATACTAGGAATCTGCCATTTACTTATCTGATTTATCCGGTTCTTGTTTTTATTGCCATCCGTTTTGGCCAGCGGGGAATAGTAGCCTCGATGTTTATCCTGATTATTATTGCGATTTGGAATACGCTTGAGGGGTACGGTCCTTTCGCAAAAGAGAGCATTTTTGTAAGTTTACTGCTTTTGCAGTTTTTCATGGGTGTTGCATCTGTAACATTTATGATTCTAGCTTCCTTTGTATCTGAGCGCAAAGACATTGAAGCTAGAAAAGACGAATTTGTAAGCATAGCAAGTCACGAGCTAAAAACTCCTATAACAAGCATGAAAATTTTTACACAAACTTTGAAAAGATGGCTTACGTTAACCGATGACAAAAAGTCAGTGCGGCTTCTCACAAGAATCGACGATAAGCTGAATTTGCTTACAAAGATTGTTAACGATCTTCTTGATGTGTCAAGAGTGAGGGTTGGGACGCTGCCTCTTCACAAAAAGGTATTTGATTATGATTCTATGATTAAAGAAGCAGTTGAGGATATACAGATGGTATCCAAAAATCACAATATAATACTTCGCGGAAGAATAAAAAGAAAAATATTGGGAGATCCTGATCGCCTAAACCAAGTGCTTGTAAATCTTCTCACGAATGCTGTTAAATACTCACCCTCATCAGATAGGGTAATTGTTAGGACTTTTTCTGACGAAGAAAAACTTACTGTGGGTGTGCAAGATTTTGGCATTGGAATCGCTGAAGATGAGCAAAAGTATTTATTTACACCATTTTATAGAATAAAAGGAGCAAGAGGGGAAAGGTTTTTTGGCTTAGGCATTGGTCTTAATATTGCTAAAGAATTAGTGAGACAGCATGGGGGTAAACTATGGGTAGAAAGCAAGAAAGGAAAAGGATCAACTTTCTATTTCACTTTGCCCTTTCGGTGATTTTCTTACACTTATCTTACTATTTTTTGATTGTGTTTTTAAAATTTTGCGTTATTGTAGAAGGGGTATGGTTTATAAGAAGGGGGCCGAAGAACTATGAATTTGGGAGTGAGACATAATTATTTGCAGAGCTATCTTAACTTTTACTACAAGCACGTTGTCAAAGAAAAAAAGCCTAAAAAACAAGAGAAGAGTTCAAGTTCAGACAGGAGAGTAGGTGAATTAAATCCATGGTACAAAAATTAAGATTTTTGATGTCTCGGTTTTACCGTTTCTTCGATAGATTAATAAAAAGTTTTAATCCTTCAGCATATACCCAAAACCGCGGACAGAGTGGATAAGTTTCATGGAAGATTCCCCGTCTATTTTTTTTCTAAGATACCCCACATATACATCAACGACCCTTGTTTCGATGTCCGGAGAATAAGACCAAATGCGATTTAGAATCATTTCTCGGGAAAGCACCATCCCTTTATTTAGCATCAGATATTCAAGCAGTCTAAATTCTTTTGGAGTAAGTTTTATTTGTTTGCCTCCCCTTTTTACTTCAAGTGATTTGCTGTTCAAAATCAAGTCCGCTACTGTTATTTTTTCGTCTCCTTTTGGTCTAAGTCTTGCTTTTATTCGAGCAAGCAGCTCCTCTCCAACGAATGGTTTGGTGATATAGTCATCCGCGCCAAGATTAAGACCTTTGATTACATCTTCTGAGCCATCTCTGGCAGTTAAAATAACAATTGGAATATCCGGATGCTCTTTGACTATTGTCTGACAAACGCTTTCTCCGCTTACATCTGGAAGTCCCAGATCGAGTATAACCAAGTCTGGCGGGGAAGTTTTGACAATACCAAGAGCCTGAGAACCGGTAGAGGATACTCTTGTTCCAAAACCATTCTCCAAAAGAAGGTCTTTTAAATAATTCTGAAGGTCGTTATTGTCCTCGACCACCAGTATGGTTTTCATGCCCTGATTATAGCAGAATTTAATTACCAGTTTTGCCTTATATGATTCATGGCAAAGTCCAGGTCTCCATGGACTTTTTTGCGGGGATTGAAGATGTTATCCGGATCGAAGATATGCTTGGTTTGTTCAAAAAGTGAAATAACTTTTTCTCCATACATTTGCTTGAGATACGGAGTTCTGATGAGTCCGTCATTGTGTTCTCCTGTTGTGGAGCCATTGTATTTTTGCACCAAATCATAAACTTGTTTTGCGATAACGGGGATATTCTCCCTTACCTTGTGATCCGCGATGTCAACAAGAGGAATGATGTGAAAATTTCCGTTGCCGACGTGCCCCGCAACCGTGTAAATAAATTCGGGATATTTTTTAAGAATGTCTGTGACTTGCGGCACGACTTCACCGATGTGCTCCGGTTTTATGACAAAATCGTCTATAAAAGGAGCTGTATGTTTGTTTCTGATTTTTTTTCGAAGAAGATTAAAGCTCTCGCGTCTTACCAGCCAATACCTTTTTTCCTCGCCATCCTTTGCTACTTGGGTTTGGGGATTGAGGGGTCTGAGTTTTTCCTTAAGAGTTGAGATTTTTTGCTCAACCTCTTTTGCGTCGTCGCTTGTAAAATCAATCTGCAGAATCAGTTTTGGAAGACTGCGTCCTGTAAAAAGCGAGATAAACGCAGGCAAGAATGCGATACCTGCTTGTATCATCCCTATTAGACCAAGCTGTTTGGCAAATTCGGGAAAGTAACGAAGAGCAAGTTTTAGCGTGTTGTCGTCGTATGATTCAAAGCTCTCGGGGTTGAGAGGCAAGGTAATATTTATAATTTGATTTAAATGACTAAGTTCGTGCAGAAAAATAATTATCATCCCGCGATGTTTGTGTATTGGCACAAGTTCGATATCAGCCTCAAGAACAAATCCCAATGTGCCTTGAGCGCCGACAAACAATTGTGTGAGGTCAAAAATTTCTTCTTCTTTGTCGTATATATTCCAGAGAAAATACCCGGCAGAATTTTTGGACACGTCAGGTTTTGCGTTTACAATATAGTCGTAATTGTCAGTTATTAATTTATGCGTTTTTTTGTAAATTTCTCCTTCGAAGGTATTTAATTGCAGTTTTTGGTTGAGTTCTTCCTGGGACAGTGGTTTTAGTTCGTAAATATTTCCATCGGCAAGAACCACTTTCATTCTTTTGATGTACTTTTCAGTCTTGCCATACTGCAGTGATTTTTCTCCGCCGGAGTTGTTATTCACAATTCCTCCCATCGCGCATATTTCTCTGGACGCGGGATATGAGGGAAACAGCAGGTTGTGTTTTAGAGTTTCTTTTTCAAAATCTCGGTAATAAACACCGGGCTGCGTGGTCGCGACGTTGTCGTTAATTTTCGGAGTGTTATTGAAATATTTTTCAAATGCAACTATGATAGAATCGTTTATTGAGCCGCCGCTCATGTCTGTTCCAGCAGATCTCGCTGTTAAAGAAAGGGTAGGGTTGGCTTTTTTGTTTTTATTTACAAATTTTACTATAGCTTTTACATCCTCTTCGTCTTTTGGGAATACGACAACCTGTGGTTTTACTTCAAATAGACTGGCATCGTGGGAATAGGTAGTTAGGGTTTGATCATCGGTAAGCACATCACCTTTTATTGTTTGCCTGAGTTGTGCGAGAAGATTGATATCCATAAAAATAAATTTAAAATTCAAAGGTCAAAATTCAAAATTACAAGTAAAAAGTCAAAAGTTTATTAATTTTTAATTTTGAATTGTGGTTTTGCCTTTTGATTTTTGATTTTTGACTTATTTTCTAGCAATAACTTTCTTTATTGCTTGTTTGATTGCTTCCTTTCCCATCCCATATTTCTCTATCAACTCTTTTGGTTTTCCGGACTCTGCAAAAGTATCTTGAAGGCCTATAAATTCCATGGGTGCTGGTTTATTTTTCCCCAAAAATTCTGCGATTGCTCCGCCCAAACCTCCCTCTACTTGATGATCTTCAACTGTTACAGCAGCTCCGGTTTTTCCAACCAAATCAATAATTGTTTGTCCGTCCAGAGGCTTGATCGTCGCGACGTTTGCAACCAGCACATTTGTTCCTTCTTTTTCAAGTTCCGATGCCGCAACTAAAGCATAGTAGAGCATGTGTCCTGTCCCGAATATTACTGCCTTTGGATTATCCGAGACCCAAAAAGTACTTATTTTTCCCATCTCGTATGGAGTCTGCTCGGTAGTCATTATTGGCGTTTTGTCCCTGGTGAATCTCAGATACGCGGGTCCTTCAAAATTTGCTGAGGCAATAGTTGCTTTTTTCCCCTCAAAATAATCACAAGGGACAAATACTTTAATCCAAGGCCAGCATCTTGTGATCGCGATGTCTTCTGTTGCCTGGTGGGTCGCGCCGTCAGGCCCTGTGACAATACCGCTGTGGTGGCCTGCTATTTTTACATTTGACTGGTTATATATAATAGTAGTTCTTATAGTCTCCCAGTTTTTGCCGGGAGAAAAAGTAGCATAAGAGGACATAAAAGGAATTTTGCCGCTTACCCCAAGTCCAGCCGCGATTGCCGCCATGTTTTGTTCGGCAACTCCGCATTGAAAAAATCTATCAGGAAATTTTTCGGCGAACCTGTGTGCTTGAGTTGATTCTGCCAGGTCTGCAGTGAGTGCCACAACATTTGGGTTTTGTTCACCAAGCTCTACTAACCCGTCTCCGTAACCATGTCGGGTTGGTTTTACTTCAACATCTTGGTCGAAGAGTTTTGGGTTAAGTTTTAGGTCTGGGTTTAGCATAGATAATCTTACTGGTGCTCGCTTACTATTTTTCCCTGCAGCGTTCTTAATTCGTCGAGCGCTTTTTTTGTCTGTTGTCCTTTTGGTGGAGCGCCTTTTACATCTTGAGTGTCAGGCGGCATGCCGTGCCACTCGAATCTGTTTTCCATAAAATCTACACCCTTTCCAGGAGTAGTATGAGCAATGATAGCTGTAGGTTTTTCAAAAACCGAGCGGGCTTCACGAATTGCGTCAACAAACATTTTTATATTGTGTCCATCGACTTCAAACACCTTCCAATTAAAAGCTTCGTATTTTGCCCTGAAAGGTTCAAGCGGCATAATGTTTTCTGTAAATCCGTCAATCTGAATATTGTTGCGGTCTATAACCAAAGTGAGATTGTTTATTTTGTATTTTGCCGCAAACATTACAGCTTCCCAAGTATTTCCTTCCTGCTGTTCCCCGTCAGAGGCAATGCAATAGATGTGATGTTTTTTATTGTCGAGTTTTGCCGCCAAAGCCATGCCGATTGCCTGGGAAATTCCCTCACCAAGCGGTCCGGATGTTGTTTCGACTCCGGGAAGTGCGGATCTGTGAGGATGTCCTTGGAGACGGGAGTTTAATTTGCGCAGAGTCTTCAGCTCCTCAATCGGGAAATATCCGGACAGCGCCATTGCCGCGTATCTGACTGGACAGATGTGTCCGTTTGACAAAACCAGCCGGTCGCGGTCTTCCCAGTCTGGATTTTTTGGGTCGTGGTTGAGGATATGGAAGTAAAAGGCGGTAAAGATGTCAGTCATTCCAAGGGGACCAGCCGAGTGTCCTGATCCTGCTTCAACTAAAGATTCAATAATAAGCTGTCTTATTTGGTTTGCTTTAAGCTCTAAATCTTTTAATTTATCATCGTGTAGTTCTTCGATCATTAAGTCTATCTTAACACGCTTTTTGATTCATTTTCAACAATTAGTTTTAATCTTTTCAAGAAATATGTCTGCATTTTGTACCTCGCAGGTGTCGTTTCACACGATCTACTTAACATGTTGTGTTTTATCTCTAACTCTTAGAAGGAGGATATCTTTTCATGAGAAAGTCTAACTGTTCTTCGTTGTTCAGCTTATGACCATCTGCAACATCAACATCAGGAATTTTTATTCTGAATCGGTATGCCCACCTGATATGTCCTATTTTTTCTTCTGGTGTTAAGGGATGACCATCAACATTGCTAAAATTTGGTATATTTACTTCTTGTTTAGTCTCAACAGATTCTTGAGCAATAGACTTCCATTTTTCTATATCTTCTTGTTCGTTGTATTGCGACTCTGCTTTCTTCTGCAATACAGCACTAAAGACGAGTCCTCGATCACCTTCTTCAACTCTCCGCTCGTCTGAATTTTGGCTTGGCTCAAAACCCCATTCGCTCCGATAATATATTTGAATTTTTATCTGCTTTAAATCAAAACCTAGGTTTTTGATAGAAAATAAATCCTTTATAACTCCGCCTTGCCAAACCAATATTCCATTATCCTTCAGCACTCTTTTGGCTTCTATAAATATTTCATTGCTTCTTTCTTCTGAAATGTTTGATCCTAATATACCCGCTAAACTACCGTTCTTTAGTGGCAAACTTGTAGCATCGGCTTTAAAATCAATTTTCCCAAGGCGTTGTCCTGACTTTTCTCTGTCGTCCCATTTTTGCACATCAGAGGTTAAATTTGAAACAAATAATTTCTTATTTAAAGAATTTATATCAACAAGATCATAGCCTTCCTGCGTAGGGCCGCCGACTTCTATTAACGATCCTTCTTGTTCTCCAATGACAGTATTAATATTAAATCCTTGTTCTTTCCATTCTCTTATACCACTTTTGTGACCGGATTCTTTAATATTTTTATCTTCCAGTGTCCCCAAAAATCCATAAATTACCCTCTTGTCTGCCTCCTGTTGCACTAGGGTTGGTTTTTCAAATTGCCCTGAAGATCCCTCGCTCATAGAATTATTTTATCACTAATTAATTTTTTACAACAATCATTAAATCAGAGACGTTTGAGGGGAGGCGGCCTGTGACTATATTGTCGCCTGTTTTTTTGAAGAATTTAAAACTGTTGTTAGTGTCTAGAAATCGTTCCGGATTAAGTTTTATTTTCTTGGCTTTTTTAACGGTTTCTATATCTCCAATAGCACCGGCATGCGGAGAATTGTCCCAGCCGTCAGTCGCGCAAGAGGCTATAACAACACCGCTTGGAATATCTGATATAGCTCCCAGAACCAACTCTTGGTTTCTTCCTCCTTTTCCATTTCCTTTAACTTTAACAATTGTTTCTCCGGCTGCAAGAAGAATGTGGTGGGGAGGCGTTTTATCCATGAGTTCCTTTCCAACAAATCTTGCTTCCCCCTGGAATTTGTCCGAATAAATAATCGCGTTAAAACCCAACTCCTTTGCTTTTTTCTGCATAGCCATAAGAGGAGTAAGATTGCTTAGGATTAGTGTATTTGAGACATTTTTAAAATACTTATCTTCTTTTGGAGTTTCCAAAAAATCGTCTTCCGACAATTCGAGTTTTTCCCAAAGATCAAATTTTTTAAGAATAGCAAACGCTTCTTTTTTGGTTGATGGATCTTTGACTGTAGGACCCGAGGCAATTACAGAAAGATCATTGCCGGGGACGTCTGAAGCAATAATACTTACAACTTTTGCAGGATACAATAGTTTTGCCAAGCCTCCTCCTTTGACTTTTGACAGATGCTTTCTCACAACATTCATCTCATAAATATTTGCGCCGCATTTCAGAAGAGCTTTGTTGACTTCAATTAGTTTTTCTAAATCTATTTTATAAGGGTCTTCAAATAACGCAGACCCGCCGCCGGCTATAACTACAATAACCAGGTCTTTTTCAGTTAGAGAGATTAAGCTGGTTAGGGATTTTTTTGTAAATGAAAGGTTTTCTTGTGAGGGGAGGGGATGGGTACCCTTGGTGAATTTAATTTTTGAAAATTCCTGTGCTTCAAGATCAATTACAAAACCGTTTTCCAGTTTGTTTGCAAGCAGTTCTTCAATAGATTTTGAAATCCCGCCAGACCCTTTGCCAAATCCAAGAAGATGCAATCTTTTGAAATTTTTTAGGTTGAATTTTTGATTTTGTATGCTTAGAGCTTCACCTTTGAAGGAAATATTTTCTTGTATTACTTTTTGGGGCTGAATAGATTCAAGTCCAGTTTCTAAAATCTTAAGACATGCTTTCCGTGTTTCAGTTTTTGCAAGGGAATCGAAATTTCTAATAAACATCATCATTCTTCAAGTTTTTTTATCTTCGCAATTCTCCTACTGTGTCTTTCTTCATTTGAAAAAGGAGTGTCCAGAAAAATTTTTACAAGTTCTTTGGCTAGGTCATCGTTTGTAAACGCACTCCCCAAAGATAAAACATTCGCATCATTGTGAAGCCTTGAAAGTTCAACATTTTCTTTGTTGAATCCCAATATCGCTCTTATTCCTTTTATTTTATTGGCGACAATGCATTCTCCGGCTCCTGATTTGCCAAATACTACTCCTTTTGAATCAGTGTTCTTAGAGACTCCTAAAGCTGCGTTTGCAATAAAATCCGGATAATCGTCATCCTTGTCAAAACTAAATGCTCCGCAGTCCTCGATTTCGTATCCATTTTCCACAAGATAAGACTTTATTTTTTCTTTCAATTCGAATCCCGCGTGATCAGTACCAAGATATATTTTCATTTTATCAATAAGAGTTTGTTATAAATATTTTGTAAAAATGCAGGAAGTTATCGCAAATCTCTTCTACTGCTTTTTCTCTTCCTATTTTACCATTTTTAAAATCTAAAAGCGGCTGCCAAAAGATCGTGCGTCCCACCGCAAATCCTATAACTCCATCGACATTTTTCCCGGCATTTAACCATTGTTCTACTTTTTCTCTGTTCTCTCCACGGCCTAAAATTACAAGCCCAACATTATCTCTCCCATCTTCCTTAATTTTTGCAACAATAGATTCATAATCGGTTTTGTCTCCCATCCCCTCTAGCTTCCAAACATCAGGTTCTATGTCAGACCCCCGTAGATCGCTGATTACATTTGTTAAGTTTTGCGCACCAGGGGTACTTTCTCCGCTTAGCACTTCTAATAAAAATTTATATCCATGATTATGGCAGTAATCACAAAGCATTTTTAATTTTGTCCAATCAGTGTTTGGCTTAAATCTTATTAGCGCTTTGGCAAAAGTAGGATTGTATTTTTTTATGTGTTCTCCAAAGTCATTGCCGTACTCAAAATCAAATTCTATTTGTCCGCTTTTTTCTGTGGTAAGAATTGTTGTGATGCCGTTTTCTCGCGCATCCTGAAGAATTTCGTCTCCATATTCCTCATCGACCAAGATTGCTGATTCTTCTTTTGAAATACCACTCTTTATAGATTTTTTAAACGCTTCGTAAATAATCAACTTTCCCTCAATTATTTGTTTTTTTTCAAATTTTTCTTTTTCAAAAGTGGATCGATGGTCAAATGGTAATATAAAAAGGTTTTTGGTGTAGCCCAAGTTTTTAAGCATGTTTTGTTTTTTCTTCCATCTCATTTTTCGTCAATAGTCCATTTTGAGCTCCAACTTTTTCTATCACATTTGCAGAACTTATAGTTCCCCAAAGCATTGCGTCCTTGATAGACTTGCCTTGAGACATGGCTGCCATAAATCCGCTTGAATAAGCATCTCCGGCGCCGGTTTTCTCTGCAATATTTGTTTTGATAATACCATTTGTATGGATTTGCCCTTTTTCGTCAATCGCAAAAGATCCATTCTCTCCATCTGTGATTACCACAATCTTTGGTCCCAGTTTTTGAAGTTGTTCCAAAAGTAGTTTTATTTTCTTTTCATTGTCTTCTTGATTCATGATTCTTAATTCATAATTCTTAATTTTAGCCGCTTCCTCTTTATTTACAAACAAAATGTTCGTTGCATTCAGTACATTTGCGATAGATTCATAGCCGGCATTTATTTGTACAGTTCCGGGATTGAAGGCAAGGCGACAGTTGGTTTTTGTTACATACATGATTACTTTTTCGTACGCATTTTTCCATTCTTCTCCAATGGACGTGAGGTAAACCCATTTTGTAGACAGATTATCGAATTTAAAATCATGGGGTTTTTGGATATGCTGGGAAAAAATTGTTCGATCGCCTTTGAAGCTTAAAATGACCGATACTGAAGCGGTATGATCTTTGAGGCGACTGACATTTTCTGTATGAACTTTTTCTTTTTTTAGAGAATTAATTATTTTATCAGACAGTTCATCATCTCCAATTTCTGCAAAAAGAGTCGTATTTATTTCCAAGCGTGACAAACCTGCAGCTACATTAGCTGCATTTCCGCCAGGCGACAGGCGGCATTTATCAACTGCTATTTTTTCTCCAAGATGAAAATACAATTCGTTTGATTGTTCGTTTAGCTTCAGGTGTTTGTTCGCGTCGTCAAAGTGTAAAAATAAATCAATTTTCGCATTGCCAACACAAGCTATATCAAAATCCTGCATGATCTTATGCTACCTAAAAATATTTATGTTTGCAATAGAGAATAGAAGTTGATATAGTTTATGTGTTGGTAGTAATATAAAATATAATTATATGAGCATTTTGTATTTCTTTTTATTAAAACTTATTCCTCCGAAAACAGCTTATGCGCATTGTGATATTCCGTGTGGGATTTATGATCCTCATTTGGCGCAAATGGGAGCGCATACTGTTATAAGAATGACGAATCTTATAAATGAGTTGAAGACAAGCACTGCTGAGCCTCCTTTTGATGAAAGGAAAAAAATTATCAGTCAAATTTCAAGACTTACCAAAGTAAAAGAAGAACACGCAGAACTTGTAAAACACGAAGTTAGAGTTTTGTGGGGGGATTATTTCAAAGAAGAGCATCTAAAGGCTTACCCTGAACTTAATGATCTTGTGTTTAAAACCTTAAAGCTCGCTTCCAAAGCTCGTCAGGAAATAAATATAGAAGCGGCAAATGAGCTTTTGGAAAATGTCCAGAAGATTGCTGAGATCTTTTGGAAGACAAAAAATATTCAGACAGCAAAGATAAAATCTCCTTATCCAACAGGCGGAACTTTAGTAATACCTAAGTCGTAAATGCTTCTTCTTTCACGATTTGTAGTAAACGGCCACAGCATGGAGCCAGCTTTGCGGCAGGGTCAATCAGTTTTGGCAAGCTCAATTCCTTATTTAGTCTCAAAACCCAAAATTGGAGATATTATTTTTTTTAAAAAAGACGAAAAAATATTTATAAAAAGAGTTTCCAAAATAGATGGAGACAAATATTTTGTCGCTGGTGATAATCAGAAAGATAGTATGGATAGTAGGAAGTTTGGGTGGATTAACAAAAGCGATATTTTAGGAAAAGTTATTTATTATTAATTTCTAGAAAAGATTATTCCTTCTTTTGACAACTCATGACTTTTGTTCGGTATTTCTATGGCTTTAGGCATTATTACAATTCCATTTTTTACTTCCGCATGAGGCATTTGCTCTTCAGAACCATCGGGATTTTTAACAAAAATTGTGGCAAAATTAATTTCTTTTTTCTCATCAACACGATCCATGGCTTCTTTTACCTCTAGTCCATTCATTGTCCCTTTATCATGAAGATCAGAAGCAACTTCAAAAATCTCTTCTTCGTGTGCTCGAACTATACTTCTGGCAACTTTTGCAGCAGAATCTACATTGTTTGTCATAAATGATGTTATTCGTTCATCGTGCCCTGTACCGCTATGGCCAACGGAATATGGGGCTATAGCCGCAAGTGGATTTTTACTAGTTAGTTCTGTTAGCCCATTATATCCGGGACCGGGGACATCGGTAACCTTTCTTACAGACGAGCCTTTTTCACCATCTGTAACTTCTGCTACAACCGCATGAGTCGCCTCATGTATTTCTGTATCATCAGGTATACCCGATCTTTTAGTTTCTTGATTTACTTCTGGTCTAGCGCTAATTCTTGACCCATTACTAAAATACTGAGTTTCTTTAATTCCAAATGAACTTGGCCATCCGTTGAATTTAACTTTGCTATTTATTGCTTCGTAGTTAATTTTTCGTTTTAGCATAGGGCTTTCCAATACGCCCACACCGCCTGGATTTGCTTTCACAGGCGCTTTAAATTCAGCTGCGTATTCGGGAGTAAATCTTCCTTCCGGTCCCATACGTGCTTATTTTAATATTATTTTTGCGCAAAATCAAATTGGTCATGTATAATAAATTTTGTGGTTAACACTATTTTGATAATAGCAATTATTTTTTTGCTTTTGGTTTTATCTATGCTTTGGCCGCCGGACAGCCCCTGGGCGCCGTGGTGGAGGACAAACAAAAAAGTGGCAAGAGCGATATGCAGGTTGGCAAAAGTAGGAAAGGGTGACGTGGTTTATGATTTGGGTTGCGGTGACGGAACTGCATTGATAACAGCTGTGAAAGAATTTAACGCAACGGGTGTAGGAATCGAGATTGATCCTGTGAGGTTTTTTATCGCAAAAAATAGAGTTAGTTTTAACAAACTTAATTCCGAGATAAAAATATTTAACAAAAACTTCTTCGATGTTGATATCTCTAAAGCGTCTGTGATAGTTGTTTATCTTGTCCCAAAAGCGCTGGGGCGGCTTCTGCCAAAATTCAAAAAAGAGCTGAAAAAAGGGACAAAAATTGTCAGCTATCGCTACGAAATAAATTTGCCTTTAAAAAAGCACGATAAAGAAAATGAGATCAGGATGTATGTGATTTAGCTTATCGCCAAAGCTAGTAGCATTTGAGCAGGTTGATTGTGTCTGATTTTTCATTTGTATTTATAGGAGCGCTGTAGATGAGTTTGCAGAATTTAAGTATTGCATTCTTGTCAAAAATTTCATTTATTGGTGAATTGTCGATAGTTAGCTTATCTGATCCTCGGGTAACAACAATTGTTCTTGAGTTAACTGCTTTTTGGGTAAGTTCAATGCTATCGAAAATTTTATTTCTAAAGGTAATCGGATTTGTGTCGATTATATTTTCCAGTAAATTTACTCTGCCAAGGTATGCAAGCGCAGGAGTTATATCTGGTGTTCCATATAGAAATTCTGGTTTTTCTTTTCTGACTAAGTCGGCAATTGAATCAATATTGTTTATGACTTCTTTTCCTGCAAAGTGTTTTAGATACATATAGCTGTTGATAATGATCGCAAAAAAAATAATTATTGGCAGCGCCTTTTTTACAAGCGGTCTCTTGTAAGTCAAGAATTCTGATAGATTATGAAACGATATCGCAAGAAACGGAATTATAAAATTTAGATATATATAGTAGAGCCCTTGATAGAAGATCAAAAAAACTATTGACATGAGAGAAATAATTGAAAATAATTTATTTTTTTTAAAATTGACCAGATTGAAAAGTAAGACAGCAAACAGAATAAAATCGGATTGTATGAAAAACCACAAGGTGTAAGGTTTGTCTCCGCCTCCGCGGGTAGCTGAGTAAAACACGTCAGTGATAAATTCTTTTGGAGAATGTATTAGAAAGGGCATAGCAATCGCGCCAGTTATAGCCGTTAGTCCGGCGAGAAAAATAAATGAATGTTTGTAATTTTTCTTGACAAAGAGAAGATAGATTATGAAACTTAATATAATTGGTGAAAAATAAGCTTTTGTCATTAGCGCTAAGCCGCTAAAAATTCCGCTTATTAAAAAGTTTTTTTTATCTAAAAAAATGTACGAGGTTAGGATAAAGATAGATGCTGTAAATACTCCTGTTTGGTGATCAGAGGTTACAATTGTTGCGGCAGAGAACATGTATAGAAGGCTGCTTAATACAGAGATTATGTGGTTTTTTGTTTTCTGATGGACGATAAAATAGACAAGAAAAGTTACTGCGACTACTTCAAAAAGAGCTGTTGTGTAAAATAACTTTAGATCGCCAGAGGTAATGATAAAATAAAGAGAAGATATATATGGAAAAAGAGGAAAATTGGTAAAAAATATGTCTTTATAAAGAAGTTGGGAGTTTAGTATTTGATATGCTGTATAAAAGTAAATGTTAGTGTCAGATAAACGGATCGAAATATGTGGAAGTTTGATAAAAAGAAAGAAAGTGATACCTAATAGTAAGATAATAAGAGATTGTTTCATTGTTAGATTGTTTTTTTGCTAAATTGACTTTAGTCGTAAAAATATCCATCTGAGTTTATCTACTGCCTTGTAGAAGTTGTACAAGATTGGATTTATAACAAGATCGTAGCTTCCGACAAATTCAACTAACTCTCCACCATATCCTTGCTTGAATCTATGGAATCCATACCAAGGGTCGTTTTTGTCAGGACTTGGACCTAGAGATCCCCACATGTCAAATTTTTTAAGCCCGAGTTTTTTTCCAAATTTTATCGCCTCCCACATCATGAGATTTGATGCCATGGTTTCACGGTTTTCGCTGCCGGATGCGCCGTAAGGATAATAGAGAGTGTCTTTGTATACGAAAAGAATCCATGCAACAAGTGTTTTTCCTTGGTATTTTGCGAGTAATAAATGAGAGGATAACTGATTTATGATTTTATGAGGAAGAGTTTTCCATTGCAAGCGGTGATATTGTTGGGTATGGGCGTAAAAGTTTTGTCTTTTTGTGGTTTCTTGCATTAGCTTAAGATATGTTTCAAACGCTTCATCTGAATTATCTTCAACCACTTTAACTCCGTGTTTTTGCGCGACTTTAATGTTATAACGGGTCTTTGGGTGCATTTTTTTAAGCAATTCCTCTTCTGATTTAGTCAGATCGATGACAAAAGTATATTTTGTGAAAAGGGGATGGAAAGATGGTAAAAGCTTGTCATGCTGAACTAGTTTCAGCATCTTTTTTGAAGGAGATCCCGAAACAAGTTCGGGATGACAGCGAAGGATAACATTTGGTTCCAGTTGAATAAATATACACTTTTCCTCCTTGCCGATTTTTTCAAGCTCTTTGATCATTTTCTTATCCGGTATTGGACCTTTTGGCAAATAACCGATGGTCCAGGGAGTATAGGCCTTGCCTGCCGGCAGGCAGGGGATTTTGTGGATTGTTAACTGAAAGTTTGTGCCTCTTACAACTTTTACACCGCTTTTTTTTCTAAAATCCGCCCATTCTTTTGACTGAAGCGGGTGGGTAGAAGGAGAATTTAAATTCATAGCCATTCCGAAGTATTGTCATTTTCTTTTTTAAAATATTGAAAACTTTTTGACAAAACATTTTCCGGAAGCTCCAATATAAAGCGGGAGACAATATTTGAAGTTTTAAGTCCGAAAAAAAGTCGGCGTCTGGCAAAACTGAGGTATAATTTTTGCTTAGCCCTTGTGATGCCTACATAACAAAGTCTTCTTTCTTCCTCAAGTTCATTTTTATCCATAAGACTTCTTGAGTGGGGAAAGAGCCCTTCTTCCATGCCGATCATAAAAACTACAGGAAATTCCAGCCCTTTGGCAGCATGCATGGTCATAAGAGTTACTGCGTCTTTTTTATCGCCATTTAGGACTTTTCCTGAGCCTGTCGAAGGATGATCCGGCATATATTCCTGTTCCACCAGGGCAACATTTTCCAAAAATTGGTCAATATTTGGAAATTCAACCGCAACAGAGCGAAGTTCTTTTATATTGTCAAGACGCTGTCTATCTTCTTCGTCTTTATCATCGTATAGAGAAAGATAGTCGGTTTTTCTCAAAACCTCATCCAAGATTTCAATAGTAGGTTTTTGATTTAATGATTCATTGAGGGATTCTTGGAGCTCAAGAAATTTCTGAAATCTCCCTTTCCCCAATTTTTCAATTCTTTTATAAGATACCATATCTTTTGGATTTGCAATCAAACGAAGATAGGACAAAACATCTTTTATTTCTTTTCTCTCATAAAATCTTGTGCCGCCTATTAAAACATATGGTATGCCCTGATGAATAAAGACTTCCTCGATGGTTCTTGACTGCGCATTGGTTCTGTAAAAAACAGCGAAGTTAGAATATTTGACATTCGTTTGCCCGCCGAAGTCTTGGCGAAGACGGGACATTTCGCGGATGATAAACTCGGCTTCCGCGTGTTCGTTTATCGCTTCATAAAGAGTTATGTCTTCGCCATTTGGGTTTTCTGTCCAAAGTTTGAGTACTGGGTGGGTAGTATTTCTTGATATTACGGAAGAGGCAGCATCCAAAATTTTCTGGGTGGATCTGTAGTTTTGAGAAAGAGAAAAAGTTTTGGTGTTTGGAAAATCTTCTTTGAATTTCGTAAGATTTGTAAAGTCAGCCCCTCTCCAGCTGTAAATACTTTGTGAAAAGTCTCCCACTACGCAAATATTTTTGTACTTATTTCCCAACATTTTGGTAAGCATATACTGCGCATGATTTGTATCCTGATATTCATCAACAAGAATATATCGGAATTTGTCCTGATATTTTTCGAGAACCTGCGGATTTTTTTCAAACAACTCAATGGTTTTTAGCATCAGATCATCAAAATCCAGAGCGTCATTGTCTTTGAGGATGTTTTGATAAATTGGATAAATTCTGGCAACTGTTTCCTGGAAATAACCTCGTGCATACTGGATATAAGTATTTGGGTCAATAATTTCATTTTTCGCCTGTGAGATGGTCGCAAGAATGGATGTGGGTTTGAAATCCTTGGGAGAGAGACTTAGCCTCTTCATGGCTTCTTTTATAGCATCAAGGGCATCCTGATCGTCATAGATAATAAATCTTGTAGAAATGCCAATATATTTTCCGTCGATTCTAAGGATTTTGGCACAGAGGGAATGGAAGGTAGAAACCGTCGGAATATGGAAGGTGGAAGAAGATGGAGGGTAGATAGTGAGGAATTTTCGCACCCTTTCTTTCATTTCGCTGGCGGCTTTGTTTGTAAAAGTGACCATGAGAATATTTAGAGGATCAACCCCTTTTTCCTTAATAAGATAAGCAACTTTGTAGGTAAGGACTCTGGTTTTTCCGCTCCCCGCGCCTGCCAGGATGATCATGGGACCGTCTGTTTGTAAAACTGCTTTTTGCTGGTCTTTGTTTAAATCCTTGAGAAAGTCGTTCTTCATAGGGTATAATTGATTTTATCACCCCGCTGAGCGGGGCACAAGCATGAAGAAACTGTTTATAATTGCCAACTGGAAATCGAATAAAACTATTGAAGAGACAGAAAAATGGCTGCATGATTTAAGCGAGGGCTTAAATAAGGAGAATATTAATTTAGGAGACAAAAAGATTATTATCGCTCCTTCATTTATATCACTTGAGCATGCCAATTACTGTGCTAAGAATCTAAAATTTCCTGTTGAATTTGCAGCACAAGATATTTCTGCGTTTGATGAAGGAGCTTATACGGGAGAGATTAATGGTAGGCAAATAAAAGAGCTTGCTAATTACGTAATTATTGGACATTCAGAAAGAAGGAAGTATTTCGGCGAAACGGACGAATTGATTGGACAAAAAGTTTCAATAGCAACGCGCCATGATCTTGCTCCCATCTTTTGCATTCAGAATGAGAATACACCAATACCGCATGGTGCAGAAATTGTTGCTTACGAACCGGTTTTTGCGATTGGTTCTGGTCATCCTGATACTCCAGAAAATGCCGAAGAGATGTCAAAAAGCATTAAGAAAGAACTTGGCGACATTCCTGTTTTGTATGGCGGAAGTGTGGTGCCGGAAAATGTAAAAAGTTTTACATCAATGCCAAATATTGAAGGAGTGTTGGTCGGTGGAGCAAGTCTTGACTCCCATAAGTTTTTAGAGATCATTAAAAATGCGTAAAAAAATATTCTTTGTACTGGGAATATTGTTTTTTGTTGGTATAGTATTTTTTGTTCTTCAAGGCCCTAAATTTTTCCCAATAATACTTGAGTTTTTGTTTAACCGCGAAATTGAACTTAAGAAAACAGAAAACAATATAAATGTTATTCTTTTGGGAACTGGAGGAGGAGTACATCAAGGTCCGGATCTGACAGATACGATAATTTTCGCAAGTATAGATCCCGGCAAAAACAGAGTGGTTTTGGTTTCTATCCCACGCGATCTATGGGTTCCGGATTTGAGGGCAAAAATTAATTCAGCTTACGCATATGGGAATTCCAAAAAAGAACAGGGAGGGTTAATATTGGCAAAGGCAGTAGTTGCAGATATTATCAACCAGCCAATAGACTATGCGATTAGAATTGATTTTAATGGCTTTGTGAAAGCTGTCGATTTGATAGGAGGACTGGATGTTGATGTCGAGAGGACATTTGACGATTTTGAATATCCAATCGTTGGCAGCGAAGACGATCTTTGCGGACGCAAAGAAGAAGAAATTGAATTGCTGGCAACCGCGTCTTCTCAGCTTGAGGCATTTCCCTGTCGCTACACCCATGTTCGTTTTAACCAAGGCATACAGCATATGAATGGAGAAACAGCTTTGCAATTTGTTCGCTCTCGTCACGCAGAAGGAGAAGAGGGTACGGATTTTGCAAGAAGCAAAAGACAGGAAAAGATAATTGCTTCGTTTAAAGACAAAGTTTTTGCGCTGGAAACGCTTGTTAATCCGGTAAAAGTAATTGGTTTGTATTCAACAATCAAAGACAGCATTGATACAAATATACAGGAAGAAGAGATAGATGATTTTATAAAACTTGCACAAAAGATGCAGGAAGCAGTGATTTATAGTGCGACCATTGATTATGGAGATGAGAAGCAGGATAGACCGGGGCTTTTGCTAAACCCTCCGATTTCTAGCGATTTTAGAGGACAGTGGGTTTTGATTCCCAGGATTGGCAACGGAGACTTTTCAGAGATTCAAAAGTATGTTGAGTGTGAAATAAAAGTCGGCGAGTGCCCAATTGCGGAAAACCCTCTCTAAGTCCTACCGATGTGTAAATAGCATATCACATCCGATGTGTGATTATCGGAGATTGTTCTAAATGTCTTATCAAGGAGCGAATTGAGGAAAGTACTGTTTTTTTACCTTCTGGGCTTATGTCCAGAAGAGGCGGTTTTTCTTTGCTTGCTAAAGAATGAAACAGTTCGTCTGCGTTTGATTCTTTAAGACTTTCGATTGGAAGTATAGGAATAAGCATTTTATTATTTTCAATAATATTTTTAATTTCCAAAGGAACTCTATCGTCGTATTCTGCAATAGCTTGAGAGATTGCTAAAGGAGCATTGTAGAATAAACCCCATGCGATTTCAATGCTTGAGGATTCTCCAATGCGCCCGTTTGTCGCAACAACGTAAACTAATTTTGCTCTGTTTACTGCTTTGAGGAACTCAATCTCTAAGCTCCTTTTGTTATTCGCTAAAACATCTTGATTTCTGCCAAAAAAGACGAATTCTTCATCTATACTAATTGGATTGTCGAGATGGTCTGGATAAGTAGATAATCCAAGATTGTTAAAATAAAGAGCAGCGGTTTTTAATTCTTCAACGTTTTTTCCACGCCTATAACTAGATACGATAGGTACATCTACATTGATAAAATGATTGGGACGCTCTTTTGAAAAACTAATGCGTAAATTATGCAACCGAATTTTATCAGAAAAAGAGGTTTGTAAGCAAATGGCTAAGGACTTAATTTAATTGGTAAATTTTTGTTTCCCCATTTTCGTAGATAATTTTTCCAAGAGTTTTGAATTTATTTTCATTTAGATTTGGATATTTATCACGTTCTAAATCTCCAAAGAATACAAGAGATACATTGTGTTTTTCTAGCAAGCTTTTCGTTTGTTCGAGATCTTCTGACTCGTACATTGTTTGAACCTCGGCAATTCTCGGTGCCGGTATGTCGTATGTTCCTCGCCAGAGCCATTCATGTACTGTCCAGCCTAGAACTGTCGGTAGACCAGTGTTTGTAGATACTCTTCCATAATCAGTGTATGAGTCTCCTTGAGCCTCCAAAATTACAGGCTGAGCTTTGATGTTTTCGTTAATCCACATAATCGCGTCGTAGTCCGTAGGATAGAGTGTTTTTAGATATTCCAATCCATCTAATCCATGATAGGTTTTTAGATCTGCGTAGTAAGAGTTGATAGCAAAGTAGGGATAGATCATTACTAAAAATAATCCAATACTACCAATAATCCAGTAGGGAACTTTCCATCTTCCCTGCCTCGCCGGCAGGCGGGCATTTTGCATTCTCCAATTAGAAAGCAACCTCACAACTATATATCCGGACGCAATTGAGAGCATGATAAATGCTTGATATACCAATTTAAACATCGTGTTTGCTCTATAGTGACCAGGATAAATGTCCTTGACATAAATAAATTCGGGGACGATTATGAGAAACGTGGAGAAAAGAATTAGCAGAAGGACGAAGAGATCAGGCCTATGGTTGTCATTCTGAACTAGTTTCAGAATCTTTGTTTTTGAAGAACCGAGATCCCGAAATAAATTCGGGATGACAATACGTTTATTGGAGAGAAAAATTATAAATGATATTGCCCAGAAGTAGAAAAAACCATATAGAACGGTCATCTGCCACCAGAGAGAGTGCTGGCAGTGGTCGGCTTCGAAAAGAAGTGGTCCAAAACTACCTATTTTTGTCAAAAACTCAGGAGCACATAGAATGCCGATACCAGAGGCGAAGGGTTTGAAATGGAGATTAAAAGGGAGAGAGAAAACAAAGAAGCCAACCACGATAATTCCCATACAAAACATCAATGAAGCAATTTTCAATTTTAAATTTTCAATTTTCAATGAATTTTTCATTTTTAATTTCTCATTTTTAATTTCTCTTGAACTAGAATTAGCCAGAGGTTTAAATATAATAAATAAGATAGTTAAAGCAGTTAGTAAGAAATAAATGATTCCGTCCCACGCATTGGTCATGTACATTACTGCCAGCAGGAATGCTAGTAATAGCAAGATCCATATGTCATTCTGAGCCTGAAAGGCGAAGAATCTACCTGCCCGCCATCGGCTCGTGCCGAAGGCAAGTGCAGGCGGGGATCCTTCGGGCTTTGCCTTCAGGATGACATTGTGCATAAAGGAAAGTAGCACCGCGATTGTCAGCAGCACAAAAGGTACATCGAGATAGTGTCCATGTAGATCTGAGACAACAGACGAATAAATAGGAAATTCGTGGATGGTGTTTTCTATAAAACGAGTAGCATTTGGATACCAGTAGTTATTAGGGAAAGAGTCCAGCGCAAATGCCAATTGCCAGAAGGGAATCGGATTTTCATTTACGTAAGGCTTAAATAATGTGTAAATTGTATGAAGGTTGCCAGCCATGGATATCAGAAATCCTGTGATTAACCCTGCTATAATCGCTCGGGGTCCCACCTTCGCTAAAGCTTCGGCGGGCAAGCCTGCCCTTTTTTTATCAAATTGATTTTTATTTAAGAATAAATGATAAATTAGGTTAGCTCCTATCGAAAAGGCGCCTGTAAATGTGAAGGCAAAAATTGTTGAGAGCATGAGGTTGTATGTTACAAAAGAGGGTATCATTGATATTTTTGTTAAAACAGCTGTCACTAAATGTCCAAAATAATAATAATTTATAGGCAGTGGGGAAAACCACATGTCGGTGGGCGGAAAATATTCACTTCTGAGAATCGAATTTATGAATCCAAAGTCCATGTATTTTTCAAGACCGTGAATTGATGGTTCGTGAGTACGAATGTATGACCAGAAGAATAATGTGGCTAAAAATAAAAACTCCTCGAATAGAATTATTTTCCAGCTGCCCTTTAAATATATAATAAGTTTAGAGAAATTAAGATACTTGGATATTAATATATTAAGAATTAAGTAGACAAGAATGATTATAAAAATGGTGACTTCGGTGAATGGGGCGATTTTTAGAATTCCCAATAAAAAAACCGTATAACTTATCAGCGCAATCCCCAGAATTTTTGAAAAAATATATCCTTTGTCGAAAAAATTAGAAAAGATTCTGATGGTTAAGGGCAAAAATATTATGCCAATAACAAAAAAAACCAACCACCACTGGAGAACGAATATTATATCAACAAAGTCCATGCGTTCTATTTAATTTGATTTTGATACTCCATTCTATCATACTCGTTTACTTAACAAGTAGGTTTAACAGAGTAAATCGAAAATAGAGTTTCTTTATTGTTGTATACTTTTTGAAAATTTCGTTCAAAAAAATCGTGATTAATAAACTCAACATCACCTGTTCTATTTTCGGTTTGAATATAATCAATGTCGTACTCACGAATAATCGAACAAACGTAGGCAAGATTGTCTTGTCCAAAAAGACTTTTTCTTAAAGCATCGCGTTTGTACGTGTCATATCCAAGCGACCAAGGAAAGTATGGCCAGCCAAGGAAAATTTTTCTACCAGCAATAGATGCTGGATTGTTAAAGTAGCTTGCATTTAGAAAGAGAGCGTCTTTTGGAGTATTTTCTACTATCCATTTTGTATCTTCATTTTTTGGATAGTCAACAACTTTCATGTATAGATCATTTTTAATGGGAAAAAAATCAATTATTCCTGATAAAATCATAATAACAAAGAGTGGTATGAAAAGAAATTTGCCTAAAAAATGAATTTTCCATAATCTATAAAGTGCGTAGGCAGAAAATATGTTTCCAAAGATAATAAAAATAGTAAAAAATTTGTGATTTGCAGCAATTTCTGGACTGAATTTTACAAGATTTCCAATAAGAAAAAGAGGCAGGATGGCGATGAATAATTTTTTCGCATCTTTGGGAGAAAACAAGAAACCAAGAGGAATAAGAATTAAGGATAATCCTAAGTTCATAAACCAATAGTAGGTGATACCATAAAGTGTTTTGTCTGATGATAGAAAACCAAAGTATAGTCCAATATTTGATGTAGATGCTCCACTCTGTAGGTGAAAAATACTAGGTAAAGCTAAAATTCCTCCATAAAACAAAATCGCAAAAATTATAAGGCGTGCACGTGGCAATAGAATAAATAAGATCGAGCTTATAGGATAAAGCATAATAAAAATTCCAAAATGAATGTACGGTAATGCTCCAACGAGTAAAATCCATAATAAAATTAAAAGCCTGTTGATTTGTTTGTCAAGTCTTGAGTACTTATATACAAACCATACAAAGAGCACAAGAAAAGCGGCTCCTATAGCCAGATGCCTTTGGTTAGTGTAGATGTTGAGATTCCAAAATGCGGAGACGATCTTCCCGTCATAAGGTCCAAATGAAGGGAATGTATTATTTTGGACTATTTGTGAGATAATCTGAAATGAAAAAGAATGGGTTTTGAAAAACTCTAGAAAAGAAAAAGAAGAGTTGAAAAGAAGAAAAACTACAGCTAAAATTCCCACTATTTTACTTTTAAACAACAGTTTTGCAAGAAAATATACAGAGAGAAGAAGTAGAAAAAATGAAAACGCGCTTGGAATATTCAGCGCATAATCAATTCGTATGCCTATTTTTTCAAGCATGCCAACCAAAAAATAAAACAAAAAATGGTACTTTATTGGTTCCCCGGGAAAAATAGGATACTCTATTGGTAAATTACTGCCAAAAGAAAAGGATCTGATAAGAGGAATGTGACTTCCGAAATCACTCCATGCTTTTACGGCAATTAGCATTGAATCATCGCTATATGAAAATGTTTTAAACATAAGCCAGAAGCTGAAAGACAGAGTAAAGATTATGAGAGTAATTTCGATGTAATGATTTTTAATCAGAGGAAAAAGTTTTTTCATAAGCAAGAAGTTATTTTATTAATCGCGCTACTTTCTCTCCTAACTCCACAGCGTAGTTGGTGCCTCTGTCCCACGGATAAACCTGCTGGATATTCGCAAGATAGACGTTTTTGAGCGGAGTTTCAAATGGGGGAATAAT
>MFNO01000016.1 GCA_001782075.1 Candidatus Levybacteria bacterium RIFCSPHIGHO2_01_FULL_38_26 | reverse complement strand
TATGGCTGGGACTTCTCGACTTGCCCCGCTTTGCGATGCTCGCTTGAAGAATAATGGCCCAGTCAGAATCTTATTATACGATATTGGAGATACGGTTATGAAATGAGATTTTTTGTGTCATTTATGACCTCGTCAATATTTCCGTCCAAAATACTTTCCAAATTGTGCCAGCTTTTATTAATCCTGTGATCTGTTAGCCTGTCTTGGGGAAAGTTATAAGTTCTAATTTTTTCAGCACGTTGTCCTCGTCCGACCTGCGTTGATTTGATAGACGATATTTCTTTGTGCTGTTTTTCAACCTCTGCCTCCCAGAGTTTGGAGCGAAGAATTTCAAAAGCAATTTCTCTGTTCTGAGCTTGAAATCTTTCGGTTTGGGAAGTTACCACAATGCCTGTTGGTTTGTGTTTTAATCTCACCGCGGTTGAGACTTTATTAACGTTCTGTCCGCCATGCCCACCGGCTCTAAACGCTTCAAAATCGACATCATCAGGATTTATATGAAGATCAATATCTTCAAGCTCGGGAAGCACCGAAACAGTTGCGGTTGAGGTATGTATTCTGCCGCGTTTTTCAGTCTCGGGGATTCTTTGGACCCTATGTACGCCTGCTTCGTATTTAAAATTTCCAAACGCATTTTTTCCTGATATTTTGACGACATCCTCATCTATTTGTTCTATCTTATACCCTCTGATGTTTGTAAAACGAGCATACATACGAAGAAGTTCATCTGCCCAGATTTTTGCCTCATCTCCTCCCGCGGCGCCTTTAATTTCCAAAATCACATTCCGGGAGTCAAGGTCATCCTGCGATGTTGATTTGGACTCTGCCAAACTTTCTTCAAGCGCCTTTTTTTGTTCTTCAAGAGCTGAAATTTCCTGTTTTGCTAAATCCGATAGCGAAGGATCCTCAAGGAGTATTTTGGTCTCATTTATTTTATTTTCAAGCTCCTGGATTTTTATTTGTCGGTAGTCAGTCATATTAATTTGATGGATACAATGGGACAATGTCTCTTTATCGTAGTGCTTGCAGCATTTCTCGGAGAGTCTTGGGCGCGGTATCTTTTCTTTTTTGTTCTTCTTGTTTCTTAACAACTCTGGTTTTATATTGTTTCGCAACCTGTTGTTTTTTCTCAAATTTTTCTATTCTTGAGGCTGTGTCAACAAATCTCTGCTCACCAGTGTAGAAAGGGTGGCATTTGTAGCACAGTTCAACTCTGATCGATTCCTGTGTTGAACCAACATTAAATACATTCCCGCATGCGCAGGTTACAGTCGCGTTATCGTAAAATTTTGGGTGTATGCTTGCTTTCATTGATTATTATTTTAACAGTCTTAAGGTCAAATTGCAATTGTTTTTGCGCTTTGGTAAAATTTGATTTTAAATAATGAAAGAAAATGGCAGTTCAGGTCTAAAACAACCTATTCAGGAAACAGGAGATGGTGGGAAGGTACTCAGTCTCATTATGCCATATGTGGCTATGGGAATGATGACTAGGGAGATAGAGCTTGCTGTTGCTATAGATCATAAGAAAATTATTTCTTATTCTACAGTTTTGCAAACAATAAGAGATTTACGAAAGAGTGGAGAAATTCCTAAGCAGTTAGCTCAGGTTGAAAACAGAGGAAGTAAAAATGATTTTTCAACCGGTGACAATATCTTCAAAGAAAGAGTTATTAGTTGGGTTGTTGCCAAGCATTTACTCGAAAAAGGAGAAACTCAGGTTCCAAATGGTAGAGCGGGGTGGATGGAAGTGATCGATACAATGAAAAACAATAGTCCCGAAGGATCATTGCATAAGGTAGCCCTACTTTTAAATCGCGGAGCAACAGTTGCTGATTCTGTGGAGATTTCAAAACTTGAAGGAATAGATTCATCTGATCCAACAGTTAGATTTGCTCAGGAGATTGTAGGAATGGGGATGATCGAAGAGAATTTATCCAACTACAGAAGGCTTTCTGAAATTTTTAGGATGAACAAGTTAAGCAATATGCCCACTTTTCCTCAGCACGTCATTCTAGAAGGATTAATTGGCGCAAGAAAAGATTTAAGTAAAAATGATGGTAGATTAATTAGTGTTTATAATGAATTAAGAGATAAGGTATTTCACCATAATGAGTCAGAAGAAGAGACAGAAGAGAGCTTGATACTTGCTGATCTTGAGGATATGGTGTCTAAATCTGATTCTGAGGATAGTTTGGGATACAAGGTTGATGATCAGGGTTATTTGTATAGAGAAGATAATTATGGATTAAGAAATCGTCTGGCTGTAGGGGTTTCGGAAGATGGAAAATTGATTCTTGATACACCTGTGCTTCGTAACAGAAGAGAAGATGACAGACTTAGAAATTCTTCATAACAGGTATTAAAAATAATACATTTTATTAAAGGAAGTTTTCACTCGATAGCGTTGGGGGAGGATATAATCTATAATTAAAATATTAATCTAAAATGACAGAAAGAAGGGATAATAGTAATTTGGAATTTGTGGAGAGAGATTTAGGAGTAAATAGTTTTTCTGATGGTGATCATCCTATCATTTCGGCAGGTGATACTTTCGAGGCCGAAAGGAGACAAATTAATAAAGATAGAGTGGAAAACGAACAAAGCCTTCCTCCTGCTTCTAAAAAACTACCCCGCCGGACTAGGGGGAAGGGAAGACGGATAAGACCTCATCCAAAGATATAGTTTTTTGTTCTCTTGTTTTCATATTTCGAATTGTCACCATATTTTTTGATGCTTCATCGGGGCCGATGATTATTGCATAGGGGATTCCTTTTTTGTCCGCGTATTTTAGCTGTTTCTCAAGGCTTGCATTTTCATCCAGGTATAATTCGACGCTGATATTGTTCGAGCGAAGTCGAGAACAAATTTCTATTGATTTTTCCAGAAGATCGTTATTAAACACCGTTACCAAAACCTTGGTAGATGATGAAAGAATATCGGTAGGGAACAGTTTTAATTCATCCATCGCCTCCATCAGCCTGTCAAACCCAAAAGCAAACCCGACTGCGGGGATCTGTTTATTGGCGAATAAACCAATTAGATTATCATATCTTCCGCCTCCGCCAAGAGAGCCTGCTGAGTATTGCGGAACTTCAATTTCGATTATTAATCCAGTGTAATAGTTAAGTCCTCGTGCAAGGGTGGGGGAGAATTCATATTTCGAAGAACTAATGCTTAAATCTTCAAGTTTAATAAATATTTCATTAAGTTTTTTTGTGGGCATAGATTCTTTAACTGTTTTTAAGATGAGCAAGGATTCTTCGTTGGAAAATCCGGATTTTTCAAGCTCTTTAATTACTGCCTCTTTTCCTATCTTTTTTAACTTATCAACCGCGATCATAGCTTTGATATTTTGGTCTTGAGAAAGCTTAATGCTTTTGTTTGCAAAATTGAGATTTTCTCTATCATTTACAAGAATTTTAAAATTTACAAACCCTAGGTTTTCCAAAGATTTTATCGCAAGCGCGATTATTTCAGCATCCGCAAGAGGGGAGTCTGTCCCGACAATATCCGTATCGCATTGCAGGAACTCCCTATAGCGGCCTTTTTGCGTGTTGTCCGCGCGCCAGACGTTTTGGATTTGGTAGCGTTTGAACGGCATGGGAAGTTTGTCTCCATATTGTGCCACAACTCGGGCGAGGGGGACGGTCTGGTCGTATCTCAAAGCGACCTTACGATCGCCTCGATCTGTAAATCTGTACATCAATTTATCTCCCTCATCACCGTATTTGCCTGTTAAAATCTCTTCATATTCAAGCGCAGGTGTTTCGAGTGGCTCAAAACCATACGACTCAAACACCGATTTTAGGGTGTCTATAACATACTGTCTTTTCCTCGCTTCTACAGGTAGAAAATCTCGAAAACCTTTGAGGGTCTGCGGTTTGATCATATTTGTATTATACAACTTATTCACTTTGCTTCCAATGATTAACAGGACTGAATTTATTTAACTTCAATTAGCTCTTTTGGGGATTTGGTAAGGGCGCGAGGTCCTGATTTTTCTATAGCTACTACGTCTTCAATTCTTACCCCGCCATATCCGGGCAGGTAAATTCCAGGTTCTATAGAAAATACCATTCCGGGTTTTAGTATGTCTTTGGATTTTGGGGAAAGCCTGGGGGATTCGTGGACATCAAGTCCGATTCCGTGGCCGAGGGAGTGGGGGATGGATGGGAAGCCCTTAGAAGTTATGTATGATCGAGCAACCCGATCCACCTCGGAGGAGTCCATTCGACTTCGCTCAGGACCACCATCCGAGGTGAGCGCTTTTATTGCTTTTTGTTGGGCGTCGAGAACTGTTTGGTACATTTTCTTAAACTTCGCGTTTGCGGAGCCAAAGAATACTGTTCTGGTCATGTCTGAGCAGTAATTGTTTAATCTCACTCCAAAATCCAAAAGTACAATCGAGTTTTTTTCAAGCTTTTTATCTGCCGATTTATGGTGGGGAATCGATGAGTTTTTTCCAAAGGCAACAATAGGTGGGAAGGAAATATCGGCCCCAGATTTTTTGATAAAAAATTCTATTTCAAAAGCCAACTCTTTTTCAGTTATTCCTTCTTTTACTTTGCCCAGTATGCGTTTGAATGTTTTATCACCAAGTCTGCACGCCTTCTCAATGGCTGTGATTTCGCTTGAATCTTTTATAATTCTTAGACTTTCAATACTGAAATGTTTTAATGCTTTAAAGCAACTCGACAGCTTTTTGTGTTCGGCAAGAGTGATACTGTAATGGTCGATGCCTACTTTTTTTGCATCGTGTTTTTCCACCAGAAGTTTTAGAGCTTTTTCCAAAGAAAGTTTCGTGGATATCTCAATAAGCTCGAAGTCATTAATTTTATTTACCACTGCTTCTGAGTACCGTCCGTCGGTTAGAATGTATTGTTTAGCCTTTGTAATAAAAAGGAATGCTTCGCGTTCGTCTTTGGAGAAGTGAGAGAAACCAGTTAGATAGGTAATGTTGGGGACAGAAGAAATTAGAGCGGCATCTAGATTTCGTTTAGTCATTAGACTTCTGAGTTGGGATAGGCGACTATTCATAACTAATTTTCTATAGCGCTTTGAGTTGCGGAGGATGCAGCTTCACTGTTGATCCTGATGGTGCTAGGGATTTCGGGGAAGAGAATTATTCTTTCTGCTGTAATAAGTTCTTCATTATCCTCATCAGGCGAACCAGTCACGATAATACGCTGACCCTCTTGAATGGCTGAAAATTGCGATCTTGTTAAATCCTCAGTCTTTGTATAGGAGCGAATTGAGGTGGAATTCAAAAAGTCGATCTTTGCTGTCTCTCCATTTTTTTGGATTACATCAAAAACACGATTTGTTTTGTCGATATTAGCAGCCTCTCCATGTATATACATCGGCAGCGTTACCACATCAACAAATCTCGCCAAAAGTCTTCTTGAATCTTTGTTGTACAAGCCCAATGCAGACATTGTCGTACCGTTTGTAATGTCTGAGATTCCAAAAGAGTCTTCATCCTGAGATGAAAATTTTGTCAGCTCGTCAACATCAATAAATCGGGTATTGTTTTGGATGTCAGAGAGAGTGATTTGTGTATTTGAAGCCTCGGTTACCGTCCCGACAACTGAACGTTTTTCAACCAGATTGAGTTGGGCGACTCGGGACGCGATGGTCTCGATAAGCTGGTCTTTGATATCTCCAATATCAGAAGTTTTAGTTGGAGTTTGAGCACCAGCAATTGAAGCATGAAATATGAAGTATGAAATATGAAACATTATTAATAATAAAATTATTATTTTCATAGCATTAAAACTCTTCTGTTGAATATGTTACAACCCTCAGAACATGAACGCTCTCGCCGTTTGGCGCGATCGCTGTTGTTTCTATGAAATTTTGATTTTCTTCAAGGGTGGTTGTGGTTGAAAAATCTCCATTGCCTGTTGGAGTTAGGACTTGTTCGTCGTTGTTAGTTAGGACAATAACTATTGCGTCAGCGGTGGTTTTTCCTGAAATGTCAATAACTTTTTCTTCAACCACTTCTTCATCTTTGGGTTTGTCAACCGTTAGAAAAACCGAAGATTTTGATGGGGGAGTTGGAGAAGCCGGGGAAATTATTTTTGCTTCTTCCTGGGGAGTATTTCTTGTATTTTCATAAAGAAAAAAAACAATTCCTGCGACAAGTAGCCCAAGAACAACAGCCAGTACAGAGAGCAAGACTCTTTCCGTTTTCATCGTACCCAAGTTTAGGGCAAAAACATGCTCTTGTCAAGAAAAGATTGCTATGATAGGATGTTAGATACCGTGGATGTAAATATTCTTGAGGGCTCTTCTATAAGAATCCGTTTCAGACATGCAGCTTTAGTAATAGATCCGGGAGGGCAAGGCTCTAAAACAAGCGCGGACGCGGTTGTTTTTCTTGACCCTTCGGGAAATCTTGATTTATCTAGGGTAACTGATTATCGGCTGATTGTAAAAGGAGCAGGGGAATATGAGGTAGGGGGAGTTAAAATCGAAGGAGTCAGGTCAAACGCGGGATTTATTTATAATATAATTGGAGATGGATTAAGTGTTTTTTTGGGTAAAACTCAAGAGCTTTCAAAACTTAAAGAAGAAGTCAGTACATCGCCTCAAGTAGCGATATTGAACGTGGATAGTCAATTGGAGCCTTCAATAATAACCAAACTTGAGCCGAAAGTTTCTATACTTTATGGCAGCAGCAAAGAAGATGGAGTGAGAGCTTTGGGTAAAGAAAACATAATTCCTACTAAAAAAACTACAATATTAAAAGACAAATTGCCACTTGAGATGGAAGTAGTAATGCTTGGGTAGATTATGGCAGCTTTAAAAATTCCACCGCACAATGAGGAAGCTGAAGCAAGCGTGTTGGGCGCGATTCTTATTGAAAAGGACGCCATAAGTGTTGCTTCGGGAATTTTATCCGAGAACGATTTTTACAGTTCTATAAACGGCGCTATTTTTAGTACGATGCTTTCTCTGTATGAAGAAGGAAAGCCCATCGATATTCTGACGGTAAAATCAAATCTTAAAAAAAACAAAACATATCAGAAGATAGAACCTTCTTATCTTGCTGATTTGGTCAATACGGTACCCACAGCCGCCAATATCGAACACTATGCCGGGATAATCAAAGAGGCATCAACCAAAAGAGCTCTTATTTCCGCGGGGTCAGAGATTGTGGAATCCGCGTTCTCGGATGAAAAAGACGTAGAGGAAGTTTTAAATAAAGCGGAAAGCAAGATATTCGCTATTTCTCAAAAAAATTTACAGAAGAACTTTGTTCCTCTTAAAGAGACTTTGGCAGAAAGTTTTGATCGAATAGACGAGCTCCACAAGAAAGGAGTAGGTCTTCGCGGAGTAAAAACTGGCTTTACAGATCTTGATAATACTCTTTCCGGAATGCAAAGCTCAAACCTTCTTATCTTGGCAGCGCGTCCAGGGCAAGGAAAAACAGCAATGATAGTAAATATCGCGCAAAACATAGCTGTGAATGACAAGTTGTCTGTTGGTATATTTTCTTTGGAAATGAGCAAAGAAGAGTTGGTTGATAGATTTTTGATTGGTCGATCAGACGTTGACGCGTGGAAAATAAAAACGGGCAGGCTATCTGAAACAGACTTTACAAAACTTTCAAACGCGATGGGAGAATTGGCAGAAGCGCCCATCTATATAGACGATACTCCTGGAATTTCGGTTTCTGAAATGCGCACCAAAGCAAGAAGACTACAACTTGAAAAAAATATATCTTTGTTTTTGGTTGATTATTTACAGTTAGTTGATCCGGGAAGAAGATATGACAATCGGGTGCAGGAAGTTTCAATAGTCTCTCAGTCTCTTAAAAACCTGGCAAGAGAACTTAAGATTCCGATTCTGGCTGTGTCTCAGCTTTCTCGAGCTGTTGAACACAGAGGAGGAGATAGGAAGCCCCAGCTTGCCGATCTGAGAGAATCGGGAGCTATAGAACAGGACGCGGACGTAGTTATGTTTTTGTATCGTCCTGACGCAGAAATGGGAGTTAATATGGTCACAAAGCTTTTAATTGCCAAGCATAGAAATGGACCGACAGGGGAAATAGACTTGCTTTTTAGAGGAGATAGATTAAAATTCTATGATGTAGAAAAGAAAAGAGAGGAGTAGTTTCAAGATGATAGTAAGCACCCTTCTAGTTGGAGGGTTATTTTTTGGCTTAGCAGGCGACGTGTTAGCTTCCGGGGCAGAAGAAGCTTCTCATGGGAGCGCGGCAGTTACATTTCTATGGATAGCGATTTTGCTTTTGGTGGCAAAGGCGGCAAGTCTTGTGGAGAAATTTGGACAACCCTCCGTTCTTGGTGAGCTTGTTGCAGGTGTAATCCTGGGGAATCTGGCTATTTTAGGGATCAATTTTTTTGAGCAAGTCAAGACAGATTCTATTATATTATTTCTCGCGGAACTTGGAGTGGTAATCCTGCTTTTCCAAATAGGTTTGGAGTCCAATATCAAAGATATGCGCAGGGTAGGAATTCCTGCTTTGCTGGTCGCGTGCATTGGAGTTGTCGTGCCTTTTGTACTGGGCACTTATATAGTGGGTCCTTTGCTTCTTCCTAATCTTGATCCCAATGCTTATCTTTTCTTGGGCGCTGCCTTGACAGCTACGTCAGTTGGTATAACTGCAAGAGTATTTAAAGACCTCGGTAAGCTTAGGAGTCCTGAGGCTCAGATTGTCTTGGGGGCGGCTGTAATCGATGATGTTTTTGGTCTTATTATTCTTGCTGTTGTTTCGGCAATAGCGACGTCTGGATCTGTCAGTCCGGCAACAATAGGATTAATAACAGCAAAGTCTTTTCTTTTTCTAGCAGGATCAATTATTTTGGGACAAATCTTCGCGCCACGGCTTGGGAAATTATTTTCAAAGATCAATACAGGGGTTGGGATGAAATTTAGTTTGGCAATCAGTATTGGATTATTTGCGGCGTTTGCTGCTCAGATGATAGGACTTGCTCCTATTGTCGGAGCGTTTGCGGCTGGTTTGGTTTTGGATCCAGTACACTTTCGATTCTTTAGAGATCCTCAGATTGTAAGGGATATAAGAAGTGCTGTAAAAGGGGTCAATTCCAAGACACGTGAGAAAATTTTCCAGGCTGTTGAAAGATATTCCTACAGACATATTGAAGATTTGATAGAGCCGGTGGCTTTTTTGCTAGTGCCAATATTTTTCGTGATGACGGGGATGAGCGTGAGACTTGATACGATGTTTAATCCTTCGATTTTATTAACAGCATTGGGGATTACTGTGGTGGCGTTTTTAGGAAAGCTTGTTGCAGGACTTGCCGCGGGATCCGCCAACAAACTCATTGTTGGCTTTGGCATGATCCCCAGAGGAGAGGTAGGCTTGATATTTGCTACAATAGGAAGAGGCCTTGGTGTTGTATCCGATGAAGTCTTCTCTGTTATAGTAGTTATGGTAATTTTCTCAACTCTATTAACACCTCCAATTCTTACTTTTCTTTTGAAAAGACAAAAAGAAGCAGATTCGCAAGAGTCTTCGCATTTGGGATTGCCTAGGCTGCATTTGTCCCCTTATCTTCTGATAAGAATAAGCAGAAGGTCTCTGCATTGGCTGGAGAGACGGAGAAGAAAAAGTTGAATATATGATTGAGCAACGGCAAAATGGCATATCCAGAAGAGACTTCATTAAGCTTGCGCTTTGTATTGGCGGATCAGCACTGGTTGGCATGAAAATAGATTGGGCTACAGAGAAAGGTGAGCTGATTGGTTTACCTGAGGAAGAAGCAAAGATGCTATCGGAAATCACCTCTTTTCGTGAATCCCTTGGATTGGAGGGACTGCCGGATGAGATTCAGCCTGGTTTACGAAAACAAGAGCAGTGGTCAGGCAGCCCAGCTGATTATGTCGACGCTCTGCCAGAAAAAAATAAATCCTATTCCATGAGAACTTTTGAGGTAATTCAAATAGTATTCGGGAACAACGCTACCCGTATTGTTAAAGGGTCTAAACCACATCCTCAGCATCCTTATGGGATGAGTTTTGATGGAGGTAGTCGATTTTGCAATATATCCGATTCTGCGCACAGTATCCCTTTGGAAAAGGAGTTTACAGACTACGCATTACATGAAGCTTGTGGGTATGGATCTGATCCTGCGGTTGGAGCTAGTTATCCTTCGGAAATACTAGTTCGTGTGGAACACGGGAAATGGAGAGCTTTATCGCAAGCTTTTTCTGTTCCAGACCAATTTCTCAATCATTCAAGAGATTTGATGCTGCCCATGGTAAAAAGGTCTGTAGGAGAAATGGTTGGGCGTTTTATGGTTGGTGACCAAAAGACATCAATTGTTGATGACAAAAATATAACAGAAGTTAGAAACGAAGTCGATAGGATTGCTAGGGAAATAGGGGAAAACTCTAATAATATAAAATACAACAAGGCAGTTTGTAAAGAAATTGGAGAGAGATTGATAGCACTTCTTAGATGTGGTGAAATTAGATTTGAAGGCGACTTAAAAGAAGAATATCAGCAAAGAATGGAGGCCGCTTGTCGTGAGATTTATGCTGAGATGTTCAAATATGGTTTATTGTATCAGGACAAAATTCAGTACAACAGTGACGTTATAAGCGGAATTACAGAAGTTATTTCAGCAATAGCGGATAATTCAAATATGTCTGACATCGCAGAATCAATAAGTAAACCGAGTGATGAAATTCTAAAAAGAAATAAAGCTGAAAAAATAATGTTGTCATCGACATCTCCAGAAACGTCTATTGCTCCCACATTATCCCCTGAAGAGCAAGAAAGGGCGAAAAAACAACAGGAAGTAACTGAAAAAAATGAGAGGTCTTTCCAACTTTTTTCTAAAGCAAAAGGATTGCCAATGAACTTAGAGATTTCAGGAGATCAAAGAGACATAGCTCAGCATTTTTCAACTATTTATAGCAGAGTAATCAATAAATACCCAGCGCTAAAAGAAACGTCTACGCAGAGGTATAATGAAAGCTTTGATCCCCAAATGCATATTTGGGAAATTCGAGAAATAGAAGAGGCAATGGATAGCGGTTTTGTAAGAAGCCTGTCAGAATCCCCAAGTATCTCGGACGAAATGATAAAAGATATGAAAAAAAGAATCGAAGTGCTAGAAAATTTCGTTGCCTCCCCGGCTTTTTAAAAGCGAACACATTTTAGTGGCGCGGGAGAGATTCGAACTCTCATGAAGTTTACCTTCACAAGTTTTTGAGACTTGCATGTCTACCGTTCCATCACCGCGCCAGTTTCTTATTTTAAAATTGCGTTTTTACAACTCTTATTATATACTTTCATCTGTCTTCTTTCAAGAAAATTATGGCAAAAAAGCAAAAAAATAGTCATCGTCTGCCTGCTCACATAAAGCCGCTTCGCTACAAAATAATCTTGAGGCCAAACTTTGAAAACTTTTCTTTCTGGGGTGAGGAGTCAATTCAATTAGCTTTAGACAAATCTGATAATATTATTAATCTTCATGCCGCAGAGCTTGATATTCAAAGCGCTGAGTTTTTTCATGGCAAAAAGGAAGTTTGGGCAGGAAAAATTTCTTATAATAAAGATGCCGAAACAGCTGTATTTACATTCCCCAAAAAACTACAGAAAGGAAAAGGCGAGCTAAAACTCAAGTTTAGCGGTAAACTAAACGACAAAATGCGGGGATTTTATAGAAGCGCGTATACAGTTGATGGGAAGATAAAACATCTGGCGACAACCCAGTTTGAATCAACAGATGCGAGACGGGCTTTTCCGTCTTTTGATGAGCCATCACAAAAAGCAATTTTTGACGTTACCCTTATGATACCCAGTCATACCGTAGCAATTTCAAATACCATTGAGTCAGAAGTTTCAGAGCACGAATCAGGCTACAAAATTGTAGAGTTTGAGCCAACGCCAAAAATGTCAACATACCTTTTGGCTTTTATAGTGGGAGAGTTTGAGCATATCGAAGGCAAGACCAGGGATGGAGTTCTCGTTAGAGTATTTACAACTCCCGGGAAAAAAGAGCAGGCAAAATTTGCGCTTCATGTCGGGATAAAATCTATGGAGTTTTACCATGATTATTTTAAAATTCCATATCCTTTGGCGGTTTTGGATATGATTGCCATTCCCGACTTTAGCGCGGGAGCTATGGAGAATTGGGGAGCGGTTACTTATAGGGAATCGACTATTTTGGTTGATGAGGAGAAGTCGTCGGTTGCCAACAGGCAATGGGTGGCTTTGGTTATTGCCCATGAATTGGCGCATCAGTGGTTTGGGAATTTGGTAACAATGGAGTGGTGGACTCATTTGTGGTTAAATGAAGGATTTGCCTCTTTTATCGAATATCTGGCAATAGATCATATATTTCCAGATTGGGATATCTGGACGCAATTTGTATCAAGCGAAATGGGTACGGCTCTTCACCTTGACGCATTAAACAACACGCATCCTATCGAAGTAGAGGTGGGCCATCCAGCGCAGATTAGTGAGATTTTTGACAAAGTTTCGTATTCCAAAGGCGCATCGATTCTGCGAATGCTCCACAAATACCTAGGGGCGCGCGATTTTCAAAAAGGCTTGCAGCATTATTTAAAAACCCATGCTTATTCAAACGCACAGACCGAGGATTTGTGGGCATCTTTGGAGAAAGTTTCTAAAAAGCCGGTTGGAAAGATAATGAAAAATTGGACTTCAAAAGCAGGTCATCCTGTTGTTGCTGTTTCAGAGAGTAAGACAACGTTGAAGATTAGACAAGACAGATTTTTCTCAAGCCCAATTTCAAAAAGAGAAAGCCATGACAACAAAACAGTTTGGTCAATTCCCCTTAGAATAGGCAAGAAACAAATTCTGATGGATAAAAAATTTATCTCGATAGCCAAGCCGAAAAACTTTGCCAAGCTAAATAAAGGCGAGACGAGTTTTGTCCGAATAGATTACCCAAAAAACTACTTAAGACAGTTAGAGAAGGGGATTAGCGGTAAAAAACTTGAACCTTCGGATAGGCTTGGGCTACTTAGGGACACCTTTGCTCTCGCGCAATCAGGCGGCAGTCCGACATCACTTGCTCTTGATTTGGTAGAGTCTTATAAAGACGAAAAAGATTACACAGTTTGGTTGGAAATCACCAGGCATATAAATCAATTAGATAGCCTTTTGGCGCTTGAGTCTTTTTATGGGGATTATAAAAGAAGGTTGGGGCAAGTATACCGAAAAATTGCGCATTCTTTAGGTTGGGCGAAAAAAAGTGGAGAGAAGTATACAGACGGGTTATTGCGAGGAGTTGCGTTACATAAACTGGGGTCATATGGAGATAAAGAGACGATTATTAAAGCACAGGAACTCTTCGCGACAATTAAAAACAACAAGATCGATCCTGATCTAAGAGGTGCTGTTTACCAATTGGTTGCTGAAAATGGGGACCAGAAAGAATTTGACAAACTTATTTTTATGTATAAAAAAGAAGAAAATCAGCAAGAGAGAGATAGAATTGGAATATCAATGGGAAGGTTTACAGAAGATAATTTACTGGCAAAAACTTTGGATTTCGCGATTTCCAAGCATGTTCGATATCAAAACACTCTCCAGATAGTTGCATCTGTGTGGTCAAATCCACAAGGCAGGTATATTGCTTGGGAGTTTGTGAAAAAACATTGGCAGTTTTTCAAAGATCGGTACGCGGGCGGACATTATTTTTCCAGAGTTTTTACTTCTGCTTCGGATTTTACAAAAGTTTCAGATGCCAAGGATATTACTTCTTTTGTAAAAAAACATCCGCTTCCTGAGGCACAAAGATCAATTGCTCAGGCGGTAGAACAGATTTACTCAAATGCTCTCTGGCTTTCGCGTGACAAAAAGACTATCAGAGACTGGTGTAAAAAGAACAAAACTGATAAGATAAAGGTCTATGGTTAGTGTCGCAGACCTTAGAAACGGTACGGTTTTTGAAGACGAGGGGCAAATCTTCCAAGTACTTTCTTACGATCACATCAAGATGGGGAGGGGAAGCGCCAATATTAGAGTTAAACTGCGGAATCTAAGAAGCGGCGCGATAACAGAAAAAAGCTTTATAAACGGAGCGAAGGTAAACAGTGTTCAAATTTCCAAGAAAGATCTTCAGTTTCTTTACATAGATGATGATAAAGCTTATTTTATGGACCCACAGATATATGAACAGCTTGATTTTTCCTTAAAAACGCTTGCTGGACATGAATTTTTGAAAGAGGGCGAGAGGTTTTCAATAAGTTTTTTGGAAGACGAGGCGCTTTTTCTCAATCTTCCTCCCAAAATTGATCTTAAAGTAGCAGAAACGGGACCAGGGGTGAGAGGAAATTCCGCAACCAATATCTTTAAGGACGCGGTCTTAGAAAATGGACTCAAAACAAAGGTTCCACTTTTCGTGGATGCTGGAGATACTGTCCGTATAGACACCAGGACAGGTGAATATACGGAGAAGGCGTAAAAGATGGAGGTTGTCAAAAAGGCAATTATCGGTAATGATATTCTTCAAGTTATCCGCGTTAGACCTTTTCTTCTTATGATTGTCTCCCAGTTTTTCTCCCAGCTAGCGTTTAATATGCAGAACTTTGTTTTGATTCTTATAGTTTTTGGCTTGACTAGATCAAGTGTTTCTGTCTCTGGTCTAATTCTTTCTTTTACGATTCCCGCGGTTTTGCTTAGTGTTATCTCTGGAGTTCAAGTTGACAGATGGGATAAAAGAAAGATTTTATTTTTTGCCAATCTGATTCGGGGAATATTGATCCTGCCCCTTATGATTGCCGATCTTCATGTTGGATTTATTTATGTTATTACGTTTTTTGTAGCAATTGTGACTCAGTTTTTTCTTCCAGCATCCTCCGCTATAGTTCCAAACCTAGTTCCAAAAAATCTCATAATATCAGCAAACTCAATTTTGTATATGGCTACATACGTAAGTATGTTTTTGGGATATATTCTTGCGGGACCTTTTTTGCTTTTGTGGGGAAGAGAATATACTATAATGTACATTGCTTCCCTTTTTTTGCTCGGAACTTTTTTTATTTTTCTTTTAAAACCTTCCTATCCTTCTGTTAGATTAAAAGATTCGAATGTTTCTTTTTTTAAGGAACTAAACGAAATCCTGCCCTTTATAAAAAAAGCTTCAAAAGTTGTGCGAGCGTTTGTGGTTTTGACAATTGCCCAGGCGATAATTTTTATATTTGCCGTTTTAGGACCCGGATATGTCTCGACTGTTCTTAATGTCCAGATCGAGAACCTTTCTCTTCTTGTTATAGCGCCTGCTGTTTTGGGAGTGGGTGCGGGCAGTTTTTTTCTTGGAGGAATTGGCAAGAGATTGGAATTTAAGTGGCTCTCAGCAATTGGATTTGTGCTTTCGGGAATAATATTTCTAATCTTCCCGCATGTTCGAAATATAGCATCGGCTCTTCCCACAACGTTTGTCTTATCTATGCTGGTTGGATTTGCCGTATCTTTGGTTTTTATCTCCGGTCATGCTACTATTCAGGTTGAGACAAGTGAGAATTTGAGGGGAAGAATTTATGGTCTTTTAAATGCTACAAGCGGGACAGTGTCTTTTCTTCCGGTAGTTCTTGCCGGAGGGTTTGCTGACCTTTTTGGTGTGGGAACGGTTGTGGCTGTTTCAGGAGTCTTGATGATAGCTTTGAGTATTTTTATTTCTGTTTTTACCTGAAAAACGTATGCAATTTTTTATTTTGGTTGTTTTTGCGTGTTTTTTTATCTTCCTTTTTCCTGTATATCTTCTTTCTCGTGATGATTTCGTTTTGATCCGAAAAGACGTGACGACAGAGAATGTTTTTAATATCGCTTTTGTTTTGCTTGCAGCGTCTTTATTTGCCGCCAGGGTTTTATACGCGGTATCTAACCCCAGCTTTAGTTTTCTGAACCCATTTGTATTTTTTCTTTTCCCATATTTTCCAGGGCTATCTCTTGTGGGTGGAGTGGGAGGAGCAGCGTTGTTTTTGCTGATGCTATCAAGGTTTAAGAAGCTTCCGACCGGACGGCTTTTTGACATATTTTCTATATCTGCTTTGTGCAGCCTGCCATTTGGAATCTTGGGCTATTTTGGATTCTCGGGAGATGTTTTTTCACAGCGGTCTGTCGCTCTATTTATGATTCATGTTATTGAACTGGGTTTTTTTCTTAAATTTCTCTTGCCAAAAATGACAAGCGCAAGATTCAAAGACGGAACTCTTGGGTTTTTATTTCTAATCTTTTTTTCTGTCACTTTTTTGGCGGATAATATCCTTGTTAGAGAAGGGGACAAGCTAAGACTCGGAATTGAGGACTTGGTTTTAATCCTCATCCTTTATACATCAGCAGTTTTTCTTTTCAGACAGGAGAAGTTGTTGGCAAAAGTTAGAAAAAATTTGAGAGCGGTAGATAAATTAAGGCGATAGCCTTTATAAATCGTTGTGGTATGATACGCCAGATGGAACCAAGGGTTATTTTTCAGGATAGTGATATTTTGGTTTTGGATAAGCCTTCGGGGATGATTGTGAATAAATCAGATACTACAGGAGGGGAGAGGACGGTTCAGGAATGGGTGGAAAATAAATTCAGAATTCAGAATTCAGAATTCAGAGTTGGCGGAGGATTGGATTTTTATAATAGAGCAGGGATAGTGCATAGGCTTGACAAGGAGACTTCGGGAATTCTTTTGGTCGCAAAAAATCCTGATTCCTTTTTAGATCTGCAAAGACAGTTTAGGGAGCGGGTTGTTAAAAAGACATACACAGCGCTTGTACACGGTAAGATTGATTCTGAAGAGGGTGAAATAAATGTACCCGTTGGAAGACTTCCTTGGAATAGAAAAAGATTTGGAGTTCTATCCGGAGGACGTGAGTCCGTAACCAATCTTAAATTTTTGAAAGAATTGGAATTTGAATCTCATGGAAAGAAAGAGCCGCTGACATTGTTGGAGTTGTATCCTAAGACAGGAAGAACTCATCAGATCAGAGTACATTTGAAATATATAAATAGGCCAATTTTTTCGGATCCATTGTACGGGGGGCGTAAAACATCAAGAAACGATAGAAAAATTCTCGGGAGAATATTTCTTCATGCGTCAATGATAGTTTTTGCGCATCCAACATCCAAGAAAGAGTTGCTATTTGAATCTCCTTTGCCAGAAGAGCTTAATCAGTTTTTAAAAAAACTTAATTCTTGATTTGTGGAGTAGATAAGATATAATACTTTTATCCTAAAAAAGGTGGTGAGAATATGGGAAGCTACGGTGGATTTTATAAGGGAGAGAAGAAAAAAAAGAAAAAAGGCGAAGCCAAAGAAGCATCTTCTTCGGGATTTGGTGCTCCAGTTTTAACAATGCCTGAGATCATCACAAAGAAAAAGCCCGCCTGATTTCAGCATTCGCCTTACCTATTATCGGCGGACAAGCCACAAATAATGAGGACAAGAAAACAAAAAGCAGAAAAACACAACACAAAAATTGCTGTTTTATTTGTGATTTTTGTTTGCTTGATAGTTTTATTTTCTTTTATTTTTAAGTTGATTCAGATAATGGGGCAGAGCAGGTTTGATGGAATCAACCGCTTTAATATAAGCGTTTCTAATAGCAAAAATCTCAAAGTTGTGTCATTTTCTCCCAACTCTGACTCCATATCTGTCTTGAATTTAAATGGGGAGATAAAAAAGTTGAACGCCAGTGTGTTTTTGGCTTTGCCTATAGATGGATTTGTAGAGGCAGAATTCTTAGATTTTAACAATGACGTATCAGGTTTAACATCAACATTTTTTTTAAATTTCGGAAATATAAAAACTGATCTTACCATTATAGATACTCTAAGGTTATTTTGGGCTTCAAAGACAGTTTCCTCAAAAAATGTTGAAATTCGAGAAATATCAACCGCGCTTGATCGCGATGCTGCAGACAAAATTTTAGGTAATCTTTTTTTTGACCAGAGATTGGAAAAGGAAAATCAGTCAGTTGTAATTATTAACACAACTTCTGTGAGTGGTTTAGGCTTACAAGTTGGAAGATTTGTTAAAAATATGGGGGGAAAAGTTGTTCAAATCTCAACAGAGAATATTCCGCGCAAAAAGTCTGAAATTTTATACAATGGAGAGAAAACATACACCGTTGAAAGACTCAATCGCATATTTGGTTTTAAATTATCCCGAGTTGATAGAGAGTTGGTAGGCGATATTACTATTATTATTGGAGAGGATAATGAGGGTTCAAATTTATTCTGATTTTGACGACTGACCGTTTTTTGTATTTGTCCCTTTTTTATAAAAAATCGTTGGTTTTTCACTGTTTTGTAAAAAAGAAGGCTGATTACTAAAACGCGTCGCTCTTTTTATCTCCTTTAAAAATACAATAACATGATGGTTATCAGCTGATCTGATAAGAGCCTCATACTGATTGCCTCCTTTGATAAGACTTATTAACCTGTTGCCAATGTCATCTGGCAATACTCCAATGTACTGTTTTTCTAAATTTTCAACGAAGATCTTAAGTCTTTTTATATAGATATTCAAGGGCTGCCCAATTCGAAGATTTGAGATAATCCGTGGCTGAGCTATATTGATCAGTTCAACAATTTTTGTCTTACCAGTTTCTTCAAGAAATGTGTTATGAACATGCATGGAAAAGCCGCTGTGGGAATTTATTTTTAGATTGTCTTTGTTTTCGGCTAATTTCTTTAGGTTTCTTGCTGCTATTGGATTGAGAGGGTCGATATCCAAGACTCTTTTATAAGTAGCCTTTGCTTCTTTGATTTTGCCAAGGATTGTAAAAGCAAACGCCAGTCGGTTTAGGGCTTCTGTATCATTGGGATTTTGGGTGAGAAGATTCTGATTTATGGAGGTTGCGCTTTGCCAATCTCCTGATAGCGCAGTCTGGATGGCTAGATTCTTTGATGACATTTATAGCGTATTATTGTACTATTGTTGATTGCAAAAGTCAATGGGGAATAGGTATAATACTACCATATGAGCGGTCATTCTAAGTGGGCGACGATCAAAAGACAAAAAGGCGCCGCAGACATCAAAAGAGGACAGGTTTTTACCAAACTTGCCAACGCGATAATAATTGCCGTTAGGCAGGGGGGAGGCGTCTCGGAGCCGGAGAGTAACTTCAAGCTGCGGCTTGCCATTGAAAAAGCACGAGATGCAAATATGCCCAAAGAAAACATAGAAAGGGCTATTAGTAAAGCAAAAGGGGAAGACGCAAAAGGACTCCAGGAGGTTGTTTATGAAGGTTTTGCCAAGGGAGGAGTGAGCGTAATTGTTGAGGCCGCAACAGACAATGCTCAAAGGACAACTAGCGAAGTTAAGAATATTTTTAAAACCTTTGGTGCTAGTTTCGGACAACCAGGAGCCGTTGCTTATCAGTTTGTCACAAAAGGCGTAATTGTTATAATGAAAAATGGAAAAAAATATGATGAAATATTTAATATAGCAGCAGGAAGCGGGGCAGAGGACATAGAGGAAGCAGGTGAAAATGTTTTTATATATTCAGAACTATCCCAGCTTTCAAAAACAAGAGATAGACTTAAAGAAATGGGGTTTGAAATCGCAGCTACAGAGGTAATTAGAAAACCTATCTCAACAGTTGCTGTTCAAACTGAAGAGGTTAGATTGAAAACTGAGGATTTCCTGAACAAGCTGGAAGAACTAGACGATGTACAAAAAGTTTACTCGAATTTGGACAAAAAGAATTCCTCTTATTAAAATAAGCAAAAGGCAGAAATTTGTAACATCTATTGTCATTCTGTCTCTTTTATTATTTCTATCAGAGAATTTGTTTGGGAGATGGGGAATATACATTATAGTTACAGTCGCGGTTCTAACAGACTTGTTTTTATTTTGGGCAATAAGGAGCGATCTAAAAGAAAAACATTCTTTGCAGATTTTCATCCTGCCATTTTTTTATTCATTGGCTTTTGGATTATTCTACTTTCTGGTGCCCGCACGTTTTCTAACAAGGATTGTTATGACTACGTTGTATGCGTTCGGGCTGTACTCACTTTTTCTCAGCCAGAATATTTTCGCAGTTTCCACAATTAGGACGATCGCTCTATTATCATCGGCTAGGACTGTATCTTTTATAGCCGCACTAGTGTCATATTTTTTTCTATCAAACGTTACCTTCTCTTTGCATACAAACGTTTTTGTAACTTTGTTTTTTGTATTTGCTTTTTCCTTTCCGTTGGTTTTACAGTGCATCTGGACGTATGCAATGGAAAAAAACTTTTTAATTAGCATTACTTGGTCAGCGATACTTTCTGTTACCCTGGTTGAAGCTTCTCTGATTTTGTGGTTTTTCCCAACTGCTCCGACTATAATCGCGCTTTTTCTAACTGGATTTTTTTATATTATAGTTGGAATATCACAGATTTGGCTTGAGAGAAGACTTTTTAAAAATATAATGTGGGAATATGTATGGGTCGCAGTAATTGTATTTTTAATTTTTGTTGTATTCACGATTAAGGGGTGAGGAAATTTTAGACGCGTAATGAAAGGGGACAGGGGAGGACACATTTTTGCTTAGCACTCCGTGATACTGTTTGATATAGTTAGATAAAATTATTATAGGATATAAAATGTGGATAACTTATAGTTTTCACAGATTTTTGTGTTAGTTTTCACAGATTCACAATAGCCCTCTTTTACCTATAGGAGACTGTCCGCCTTATTCTTGTTTTTCGCCTTTGCAATTCTATTCGAATCCGGCTCAAAGCGTGAATAATCGGCGGACTTAAGAATCCGTAATTGTTCTCCGCCTTTATGCGGAATCGTAAACGGATTCTAAAGAAAAAAATACGAATGCCGTGTTTTGACACGGGGGCAATGCCTTTCTTACATTTTCTGAGGCTAAAATTAGATGTTTGGATTACTTTATCAATCTAAATTCATATCAACTCAAGCTTTCGGGAGGGAGTCGTTACTCGATTGAAACGAAGTGTAAATAAAAAAGATGGTTAATTCATTGCATGTTTTTCGTCTTCTCTATATTAATAGAAGAGACGCTATGGTTACTACACTCTCTATGGTATATATATGCTGCTGTAAACCAGCAAGTCCTCTTAAAGCTGTAAGAAAATAGGTAATAAGGTCAGGAAGAGCAGAAAGTGATTATGTCGTACAATAATACTTTTACGACGTGTCTCAGGCTCTCGTGTCCGGAGAAGTGGTCTACAAATGCCGGATTTTTGTTGTTTTTTATTTTGATTTTTGTTTGTCTAAATATTTGCATACCTCTGATTTCCCATTTCTTTAGGGGTAAAAAATTTTTCTCCTATCCCCTACTATAGGTTAATTATTTTAATTTGAAATATATTCTGGTATAATCTTTTACAATATGGTTCAGCTTTTAGAATCAATTGTAGGTGTATATGAGAGACATGGCATGATCGATCAGGCGGTGTCCTTAAGAGATTTAGCTCAAGATCTTCGCAGCAAAGGCAACACACCGGAGATTTTGAAGAACGTTGTCATTTATGATAGGAGCGAAAGAGAAAACATGATATACGCTCATACAAATGGATTTGTTCATGATCGTGGCGCAAGCGTGGCTTTTGTAAGAGGTGTGGAGATACATATTGGGCCAACTGAAAATTCATTTTTAACCGAACTAGAAGACAATGAAAATAAGTTTGTATCTGTAAGAGAACTGCAGGAGAGAGTCCAGGGAGAAGGATCTTCAAGCTATAGTCTGAAGCAGACAGTTTATAGGTCTAGAATGAAAATTGAATCGGATCCAAAAATGCCGGATCTGATTTTATTCTCAAAAGAACATGGATATATATTGAAAGACCTTGGTAAAGAAATAAAACTTGTAAAGGGAAAAGATGGTTCATCTGAAATAGTTCTTGCACATTCTGGATTTACTTTTTACCCTGATAGAAATTGGTTAGTAAATGATAAGGGAGAGTTTATTGCGCTGCCAATTAAACAAAGCAAGTATTTAAATACTTTGTGTTTGAATGATATTGCTACATTTGAATTGCTTGAGCCTGATTATGTGGGTAGCCGTGAAAATTTATCTTCTGTAGTTAGGAATACCATGATGAGAGTCAGGCGAAAAGTAGAACCAGATAAAAATGGAAACGGCTTTATATATATAAAATATATTGATGGTATCGGATATAGACTTCATGATCCAGGCAAAAGCGAAAGACCTGTTTAAAATTTTATGGCTTTAGAAAGACTTGCAGAAATAGCAGAAATGGGGGGCGACCCGGATTTGGCTTTTGAATTTAGGGATATGTCCAAGAGACAGAAAGCTAAAGATTATGATGTGTTAGAAGGTGTTACAGTATATGATAAAAGCCTTGAGCTTGCAATTGATGAGGGGCGTATTTATGAGCATCATGGATTGAAGCTTAATTTTCACTCCGGGACAAGGGTTGTAGTGAGAAATGGAATATCTAATAAACTGTATCCCAAAGAGAGCAAATGTCTGGAGCTGTTGTTGGTAAATAAGGGTGCTCCTGTAACATATCCCATGTTTGATCAATTATTATACAACTCAAATATTGATATTGATTTTAGAAATGCATTGACTAACATTATATTTAAAATAAGGATGGTTTTGGAACCAGGGAAAAGCGCCAAGGAGTGTAAATATCTAGTTAATATATCTAATAAAGGATATATCTTAAAAGATATCGATACTGAAGGCAATTCAAGCGCTTAATGAGCTATCAGTTGGCGAATTTATCTACAATAAGCCTTTGGAGATCTGAATTTAGACCGTCATAGCCTAAAGCCCAAATACCGATTCCTCGCAGATTCTTTGAGATCACGTAATCGTATTTTACCCCCAAAGAACGGACGTTTTCAAAATGAACTTCTCGATCTATACCATTTTCCGTATACTTGTAAGACGGGGTTTGGGATGTCTCGTCCCATATCATATTGTGATTGCGAGATGAAACCGCAAGCTCAGCATAGGATAGGATTGTTGCGCTTGGGGACGCAGCTGATGAATCTTGATTTAGCGGCCAATCGTAGCCATAATACGGCACTGCCAAAATCAGCTTTTCGGGAGCGACTTTTTCAAGATAACCCTGTACAAGTCCGATTATATTTACAGCTCCTCCCATTGGAGAAAGAGGTCCAGGATTTCCCAGGGCATAATGCATGTCGTATCCCATAATCACAAATGCGTCCACGTGTTCTGAAAGAAGAGCTATATCAAAAAGATCACGCACGGAACCTGAGAGTATGTATGTATCGATAGTAAGAATTGCGTTGGGGATTTGACGCTTGAGTTCGACATTAAGATTGGTTACAAAGCGAGTAAAGTGATTTCTGGATTCTTCAGTTGGCTTGCCAATATATTCAAAATCAAGATTGATTCCGTCTAGATTTTTTGAGTCTACAAGGTATATTGCATTTGTAATAAAAGTCTTTTGCGCCTCATCAGAAGCCACTAGGTTCTCGATATTGGCGTTTTTGAAGGATTTGAATGTGACAAAGACTTTTACATCTTCGTTTTTTGCTTTTTTTATAAAACTATCAAGCTTTGGGTCTTTCCACATGTCCCAACCTCCGTCGGCTTTGTCGCTGCCTGCCGTGATTATTTCTCCTTTTCCATTTACTTCCAAGCCAAAAAGACTGACAGATGTAAGATGGCTTATTTGAATTTCATCGGTTGCATCAAGCATCCAATAAGGTAAAAATCCCAAGACTTCTTTTTTGGGCTTCCCGGTAACAGCGAGTGGCGTATTGGACGGCGGTATCGAGAATATTTTGGAGGCATCAATCTGGTGCACATTTGCGTAGACCTGAGATATGGGCACGCCTGAGGCATTTTGACTATTTTTTGCTATGTCATTTAGGGTTTTGTCAGACGCCGGGCTTACAACATTCTGTCCGGTTGAGGATTTTTGGTAGATGAAGGTTGTATAGATGAATAAAATCAAAGCTACAAAAGTTACACCTGCGATTGCGGTTTTTTTAATAAGACTTGGAGATGGTCTTGGGATTTTTGAGACCGGTGGAGTTTCGTTGGATTGTTTCATGGCCTCATCAAATTCTTCAGGAGTGGCCCCAAATTTTAAAAGATTTATTCTTATTTCGTGTACGCTGTGATCTTTGCGGTTTAGCTCAATATATTTTTTAATGAATCTTACGTAAGGTCCCCGCATAAGTATTATAGTATGGTTTTTAATGTGGTATTGTCAAGGCGCAATCGCGTCGCACAAGCATATTTTACGACATTTGCATGTCGCAAAATGATTTTGGTATACTGAAAATAATGATCTCCTCTAACTTAAACGAGCTAATTGATCAGTTCCTTGAATACTTGGAAATTGAGAAGAATTGCTCCAAGCTCACTATTCGGGACTATAGGCATTATCTTGAGGTTTTTTCCAATTGGCTTTCCTCCACCCTGCCTAATAAATCTATCGAGAGTCTAGATATTGCAACAGTTAGAAAATACAGAGTTTTTTTGGCAAACAGGGCGGATGAAAAGGGTTTGACTCTGAAGCGAATTACCCAGAATTATTACGTTATAGCTCTACGGTCTTTTTTGCGTTTCTTGATAAAAAATGATCATAAAGTGCTTGAACCGTCAAAGATTGATTTGCCAAAAGCAGAAAGCAGAAGCTTGAAGTTTTTGGATAGAGATCAGGTGGATCGTCTGGTCACGTCGGTTGATACTTCAAAGGAAGAAGGGATGCGGGATCGGACTATCGTAGAGCTTTTGTTTTCAACCGGACTTCGTGTTTCAGAACTGGTGCGGTTGAATCACAGTCAGGTAAATTTGGAGAGAAAAGAATTTGGAGTTATTGGCAAAGGAGGGCGTGCGCGTTTGGTTTTTATCTCAGACAGAGCTTCTGATTGGATAAAGCGATACCAAGAGGCGCGAAAAGACCGCTTCTCTCCCCTATTTATCCGCTATTCGGGAAAAATTATTGAGGACAACAATGGTGAAAAAATGAGGCTAACAGCCAGAAGCGTTGAAAGGATTGTCAAAAAATACGTTCGCTTGGCTCGGTTGCCCGTGGACGCTACAGTGCATACACTAAGGCATAGTTTTGCAACAGATTTGCTTTCAAACGGCGCCGACCTCAGGAGTGTCCAGGAAATGTTGGGCCACAAAAATATCTCAACCACCCAGATTTATACACACATCACAAATAAACAGCTAAGGGAGGTGCACGAAGCCTTCCACAGTGGAAATAAGTGAAGCCTGGTGTTATAATGCGCGAACTATGGTATCAAAATTAGAAAACTTAGCCAGAGAATATAGGCAGAATGGTTTTTTGGCTGAGGCAGCTATGTTAGAAGCTGATGCAGTGAACTTCAGAATAGCAGGCGTTCCAGACCAATTCCCTATAAAATTTGGCAAAATGGAAGAAGCTAGATTAAAAATAGCCGATATTCTTTCAAAAATAGACATTGCCGCCGGTAAGCCATTGTTGAGCGTTAGTGTGGCAAAAGAGATTAATGAAAATGTCGGTCAATATTTAGGAAATGAAGTGAGAATCAGTGATCTTGAACTGGGCAGACTGAATGAATTAGATCTTTTACCCATAGATAAAAGAGTAAAGGCTGCCTATTCTGGATTTCTGAACACGTTCAAAAGGAAAGAATATAGAACTTTAGGGCAAATTAGGCAGGCGGTATCTAACAATAAACACCCACGTGGTCGCATGGGGCCAATTTTTTTGAATTTTGCAAGAAATGCTTTTGCAAGACCACAGCAGCTTGAAGGTTAAAGTTTTATTTAGTAAATTTTTTTAGTTGCGAGCGGATTTGATTTAGTTTATTGACAACAGGACCTGCCGAGTCTTCGGGTCTTCTGTAGTCCCATCCATTTTTTGGGGCGTCTTTGAGCGTACCTTTATAGTCTTGCGCGGGATCCAATATAAACACCTCTTCTCGGCTGTTGGTATATCTTACCCAGGCATGACCGCCTCGACCTTCGATAAAGTTTCTATCTACAGAGACTTTTCCGCCAAGTATGCCTTCTTGGGTCAGTTTTTCGAGTAGATACCCGGCCAGTAAGGCCTGATGTCTGCATACACCCCCTTTTCCTATATATGCTCCAAGAAGGATTTTTCTGTCTGTTTTGATGTCATTTTCATTATGAATAATATCGACCTTTTCTTGGCTATATGGGATTTGTTTTTGTGCTAAATCCCAGGCGACATTCAAAGCATTTCTTCTAGTTCCTTCTGAATCTTTTGGGAGAAGTGCTCTAAAGTTATTATAAACGTTATTTAAAGCTGGATCTTTTACATCATCAACAACCGCAGCCTCTCCTGCTCCACCAACTAAGTAAACGCCTCCGTTTATAGGGTTATCGCGTCGGATTATTCGTCTTCCTGCAAAAAATATTTCTTTGCCTATTTCAGGATCGTATCTTTCTTCATAAAGCGGATTATTTCTATGGCTTTGTTCAAAATTTTTTGAGTAGCTCCAATCTGGACGACCAGGACGATGTTCAACCGGTGCCGCTGGAGGAGTCAGTTCAATTACTCCGGAATCAGTACTCATCTTAATTTGACTATATAGTTTAAGCTTTAATTAGTCAAGAAAAGTTAAATTTCCACATCGTCAAAGCTTTATCGATCCCGTATCGGTTTTCTATTGACGATTCGGTAAAAAACCGTAAATAGCGTGATTGATTTTTGATATTGAAAAAGAGTAATTTATGTGTTAATGTGTAACCATGTCGTTAGCAGAATTCCCTAGTAGGACCCTCAGGGAAAATCTTAGTTTAGAATCGAAAGAAGAACTGGAGGCTCAGCTTGCGGAGATTTTGAGGAAAGACGATTTTGTATATCAGGATTTTAATAATTTCGTTTCAGGCATGAAGAAGCTTTCAAGTCCCAGAGATCGTAATGAACTTGCGGAGGGAGAGATTGGCGGCAGTGACCCAAGTGTTAGAGATGACGAAAGAAAACTGAATTACGTATTTTTAGGGCCGAATAATAGCGGAGGATATAGTATAAAGATTCAGACTGATTATGTTAAAGAGGATGGAATATTACGGGAAAAAGAAGGGGTAACTGCAGAATTTGTCTATTATAAAAAGGATGAAAGAGGAAGGGGATTTTATCCGGGAAAAACAACTGCTTTTAGTATTGGAATTCCGCAGGAGTTTAATAATCTTACTTCTTTAGTTGATGGTAATTCTATATCTTTATTTAGCGATAAAAAATATACAGGTTTTAGATCCACAGAAATAACAGACAAAGAAGCTAGGGATTTTTGTAGAAGAGTACATGAGACAAGGAATGTTCAATTACACCAAGCATTATAGACGGTTAAGTATTCATTATAGTTTCTCCTGATCCCAGCATTGCAAGGATTTTTTCGTCTTCAAAAACCTTCTCTCCTCTTATAAAAACTCTTTTCACTTTTCCTTTTAATTTCCATCCTTCAAACGGTGACCAGCCGCATTTGGTAAACAATGATTTACGATTTATGATGTATGATTTTTGAAGATCGATTTCGATTTTTGTTTGTGAATCAGTTTTAATACCAAATATTTTGGATGGATTTGTGTGGCAGAGTCGGATAATGTCATCAAATATTAATCGGTTTTCAGAAACAGCTGTTAGTAAAAGAGGGAGTGTTGTCTCAAGTCCCGGAACACCGAAAACAGTCCCCTTTCCCCTTTTTTCATCTATAGTATGCGGTGCATGATCGGATTCAACTACGTCAATATACCTTAAATACTTCCAAAGGAAGTCTTGATCTTTTTTACTCGAAAGAGGCGGTTTCATTTGTCCAAAAGGTCCAAGTATTTTCACATCTTTTTCTGTCAGGAACAAATGATGAGGAGTAACGCCGCATGTAACCGGTATCCCCTTCTCTTTTGCATCTATTATCATTTTTAACTCTGACTTCAGACTTATATGGCAAAAATGAGTGGGAGTATTTATTTTTTTAACTATATTTATAAGGTCTTCAACTGATTTGTCTTCTGCATGAACAAGGATTGGTTTGGAACAAGATTTGGACCATGCATAAAATGTTTTTTCCAGCAAATTTTTAAAGATCAAAAGATTACCTGTTGTTTGGTTGAGATATAATTTCAGACCTAGGACTTTGTCTTTTGCTTTTTCAAATTCGTCTAAGTTGTCTCCTGCTGATCCGAAATAAAATCCAACATCACAAGCAATTTTTCTCTTGGCAATTGAAATTTTTTCCTCAAGCCTCTCAAGAGTCGTAATAGGGAATTTATTATTCGGCATGTCTATTATAGTTGTGTATCCCCCGGCGATGGCCGCGCAAGTGCCGGCATAAAAATCTTCTTTTTCTGTTTGGCCAGGGTCTCTTAGATGAACATGAGGATCGATTAGCCCTGGAAGGTTGATTAATGACATTGGCTTTATTTTATCAAACAAATATTGAATTTTGCAAAAGTTTATGTTAGGCTTGCGAGATGAGTATAGAGAATTATAATGTAAATAATGAGGGAAGGTGCGCGGAAAAATTGGACTTGTTGAAAGGTGAAATATTTAAGACTGCAATTGAATTGTTGAAAAATAATGGGACTGAAGAAAAAGGATTTATGTGGTTAAGATACCAGGTTTTTCGATTTAGTGATGAGTCAGAGAAGCCAATAGTTACAATGGAAATGAAGGCTGGAAATAATTTAGAAAGAGCTGGAAGAGTAAAATTTACCATTAAAGGTATGGATCCTTTTTTTGTTTCAAAAAGTGGCCCTGAGGGGCAGGAGAGTTATTATGCCAAAAGACTTAATAGAGAGGGATTTTTTCATGATGCGTACCCTGACGAAATTATTGGATATAGAAACACATTAAGGAAAATTAAAACACAGGTAAATTTTAATAAAATAAAAGACATGTTAAGTGAATAAATGTGATTATATTTATATTTTTACCAACTCCCTCCCCCGCCGCCGCCAAATCCGCCGCCGCTAAACCCGCCTCCTCTAGAAAACCCGCTTCCTTTTGGAGTCGCGGCTATTGCTGATGAAAGAGAGTTTGAAAAACTATTTATACTAGAGCTAAAAACTGCAATATTAAAAGATCTTGAGCCTATGTACCAGGAAGACGTTTGTGGGTGTAGTGCGATTTTTTCCATAGCTTTTGCAAACTTTGTTGTAAGGCCAAATACAATTGCATAGGGTAGGATTTCATTAAACATATTTTCTTTTTCAAAAAACCGTTGTCTGTATTTTTCCGCTTGACTTATAAATAATTGGAAACCTTTTGTCCTTCTATATAATTCCCGTCCATGCGCTGTTCTTTTGGACATAAAGCGGGACATTATTATAAGAATTAATCCGCTCGTTATTATTCCTAGTCCGATATCAAATGGCCAAATCCATTCAAAATTACTACTAAGAAAAGTTGTTATAGATCCCCACGCTACGGCTACAAATCCTAAAGCTAAATATTTTAACCTTACACGATCTGGATTTGAGGGGAATAAATTTTTTGTGACAACGTGTTTGTATAGCTCATCTTTAATTTGCTTAAGATCCGTGTAAAAATTTGTTTTTAAATCTGAAATCGATACTTCGTCTACATCTTTAAACAGCTTGTCCAAAAGGCTCTTTTCAAAATATTTTAGATCATATGATGTATTATTTTTCTTTCGTTTATTTAGAACATAATCTTTATTTCCAAAAAGCCATTTTTTGGGAACCTCTTTTATAGTCAGGTAACCACGAGCAGCAAGATCAATGATTGTTGCTACTACGTCAAGAGTATTTGCGCGTTCGTCAACAAGTATTCCAAGTTCTGCCGGAGAAAGATTTTCTGGCGGCGTGAATTCAGGAACGATTGTTTCTTTTGCGCCAATTGGTTTTAACTCTCTTTTGGCGTTAGGGTCAAAGACATATTTTTGCGAAAACCAGTAATCACGTCCGTATTTGTACCATATTATAAATACGGTAACGATTCCAAACAAAATTACTGTAATCAAAGTTGCAAGAGACGGCAGCGTCCAAAACTTGTCCCAAAGAGTCAGAGGTTTTTGGACAGTTAATATAGGCACAAGTCCTTTGTTGTACCCTGCAACAATTGTCATTCCCTCTTGGGAGTCAAGGTTTTTATTAGTTTCAAAAAAAGCATTTGCGGGAGATAAAATATTTGAATTGCATATTTCTTGTGATCCATAAAATCCTTGGAAGCAAGTAACTTCTAAAATTCCTTCTTTTGGCAAAGTTACGGAGGCAGACGCATTGGTTATTGGAACCGGCCAGTTATCTCCTGTTACATTCCAGTACAATTCATCGTAATCGGTAAAACCTCTTAATATTCCTTTTGCTCTGTAATTGATAATATAAGAATTTTCTCCTGAAATTTCTTTTTGGGCATCACCAATCTTAAGGCGAATATAATCTTGATCCTTATTTATATTATATTTTGCTTTAGAATTATTTTGAAAAATATCTATAATTTCAATCTCTGTATATGACTTCTTGCCATTGGACTCATAAGCATAAGGAATGTCTCTAAAGATTCCATGCTTTGACAGAGTGTTAAAATCAACATCTATTTTTTCGGATATCAGAATTTCTCCTGTGTTTTGGATTTCAATATCCGAGTGGAAATTGTCGATAGTCCATCCCTCATCTGCGTGAACATGAGGCTTTATTAAAAAGAGAAATATTAGCGCTACCAGAAGAATAATACGTCTCATTAAGATTATTTTACCACGGAATGAAGGTACTCGTCCCAGGATTTTATTGGGAGAGTTTCTAGTTTTTTTGAAGTGATTGCTTTTATAAAAAGTTCTGCTTTTTTTATGTCTGTAAAAAGTGGGATGTTGTGATCAACTGCGGCGCGCCGAATTGCATAATCATCGTCAATAATTTTTTTGACGTGTGAATCAACTATATTTACAGCCAGGTCCACCCTGCCCCTTTCAAAACACTCAAGAATATTGGGAGATTTTTTTTCATGAATTTTAAAAAGCGGTTTTACTGATACTCCGTTTTTGTTATAGAAAGCCGATGTTTTTTCTGTTGCATAGATCGGGATATTTAATTTTTGAATCATTTTCGCAGATTCCAAAAATTTCATTTTGTTCTCTTCCGCTCCAAGACTTAGGAAAATTCCTTTTTTAGGAATTTTTCCACCCACCGCAAGTTCTGCCTTGAGGAATGCTTCTTCCAAATCTTCACCGAAGCAGGCAACCTCACCTGTTGAGGCCATCTCAACATGGAGGATTGGATCCGCGCCCGTTAATCTCGCAAAAGAAAATTGAGCAGCTTTTACGGCAACAAAATTCATATTTTCCACATTTTGGATTGAATCATTTTCTATAGTGCTTTCACCGAAAAACGAATCGACAGATAATTTTATAAGATCAATTCCTGTCACTTTTGATATAAATGGGAATGTTCTTGATGAGCGAAGATTTACTTCTATAACCTGGACTTGATTGTCTTTTGCCAAAAATTGGATATTAAACGGTCCGCTGACCATAAGCCTTGAAGCAATTTTGCTGCCAATTTCTTCAATTTTTCGCTGAGTACTCACATATATCTTTTGTACAGGAAGAACAATTGTGGCGTCTCCTGAGTGAACGCCCGCATTTTCTATGTGTTCGGAAATTACAGATGCTTTGATTTCTCCGTTTTTCGAAACAGCATCCAGCTCAATTTCTTTCGCGTCTTCTATAAATTTAGAAATAGTGAGAGGATATTCTTTTGAGACAATTGCTGCTTTTTTGATAAAACGGGTCAGATCGTCGACATTGTGACAAATTCGCATTAGGGTTCCTGAAAGAACATAAGATGGTCGAATTAACACGGGGTATCCAACGCGTGAGCAAAAAGAAATTGCCTGTTTGACATTTGTCACTTTTTCCCACGCGGGTTGAGATATATCTAACTCGTCTAATAGTTTGGAAAATCTACTCCTATCCTCTGCTCTATCGATATTTTCAGGATCGGTTCCAAGTATATTAAATCCCTGAGCTTTTAAAGACTTAGCTCTGTTGTTGGGAGTTTGTCCGCCGACTGATATGATGACTCCATATGGATTTTCAAATTCGTAAATATCTGCTATTCGTTCAAAAGTCAGCTCCTCAAAATAAAGCCTGTCTGAAATATCATAGTCGGTTGAGACTGTTTCTGGGTTGCAGTTGATAATAATTGATTTTTTGTTGTGCTTCTTGAGGATTTGGGCTGTATTTACGCTAGTCCAGTCAAACTCAACTGATGAGCCGATTCGATATGGACCGGAGCCCAAGACCATAACGCCATTTTTCTTTAGCGGCTCAACGTCATTGTGATTGCCATTGTACGTGAGATATAAATAATTAGTTTTTGCTTCAAATTCTCCAGCCAGTGTGTCAATTGAGAATACAGAGGGTATTATGCTATATTTTTTTCTTAGGGTTCTTATTTCAAGTCCCGTAGTTCCGACAAGCTCGCCGATTTTTCTATCTGAAAAACCGAGCTGCTTGAGATGGAGCAATCGCTCTTTTGATAATGCTTTTTTAATACTCCGGACAGCTTTTCCACGTCTCTCTTGTTTTGCTTGAAGGCGAGCTTCTTCACTTTGTTCAGTTCGCTCCTCGTCAACTATATTCTTTAGTCTGTACAAAAACCACGGATCAATCCCGGTGAGGTTATTGATTTTTTTTATAGACATTCCACGTTTTAGAGCCGCGGCTATAGCAAACATTCGTTTTGGAGTCGGGTTTTTTAGAAGTGAGGTCAAAGATTCTCCTTTTTTAAGAAGCAGCTTGCTTGTCGCTCCTTCAAAATCAAGATCAAGCATCCTAATTGCTTTTTGATATGCTTCCTCAAACATTCTTCCGATTCCCATCACTTCGCCTACTGATTTCATGCTGCTTCCTATCTTTTCCTCAGCTCCTTTGAATTTTTCAATATCCCATCTTGGGATTTTTACAACTATGTAATCAAGGGCTGGTTCAAAGCAGACTTGAGTGACTCGAGTGACTTTATTTTTTATTTCTGTTAGATTTTTTCCCAAAGCAAGTTTGGCTGCTACGTATGCTAGTGGATAGCCCGTGGCTTTGGAAGCCAAGGCAGAGCTTCGAGAAAGGCGGGCGTTGACCTCGATGACGTAGTAGTCAATATTGTTTTGCGTTCGGGGTCCTGCCGCTCGCTCGTCCAAAGGTGCTCCTTCTAGTCTCTCAAGTTCGAACGAAGATGCGCTCCTTTGGACTCCTCCGCTCGCGTCACCCCTCATAAGTTTTTTTTCAGGATATGGGTTAAGGGCGAATTGTACATTGCATTCCCCGACTATATTTAGACTTCTGGCTATTTTTATAGCCGCGTTTCGCAGTGTTTGGTATTCGAAGTTATTAAGAGTTTGACTTGGAGCTATAACTATTGATTCACCCGTGTGGATTCCCATAGGATCCATATTTTCCATGTTGCAGACGGTAATGCAGTTATCATATTTATCTCGCACAACTTCGTATTCGATTTCTTTGTAGTGGTGAAGATATTTCTCAATTAAAACCTGCGGAGCGAAAGACAAAGCGTGGGCTACAATTTCTTCAAGCTGTTTTTTGTTGTGCGCAACTCCTGATCCCTGCCCGCCAAGTGCGAAGCCCGCTCTTATCATAACAGGAAAACCGACAGATTGGGATATTTTTATGGCATCTTTTATATTTTTTGCAGCACCGCTTTTTGGAGTGGGGAGTCCTATTTTATGGAGATGTTTGGCAAATGTATCTCTATCTTCGCTTAAAATAATTGACGAAACAGGTGTACCAAGGACCTCAACCTTATTTTTGTCCAACACCCCTTTTTCGTAAAGCTCTACTCCGCAATTAAGTGCAGTTTGTCCCCCAAATGATAAAAGAATTCCATCCGGTTTTTCTTTGTTTATTATTTTCTCTACAAAAAAACTATTGACAGGCAAGAAATATACTGTGTCCACCAAAAGTTTGGAAGTTTGGATAGTTGCTATATTTGGGTTTACCAATACGGTTTTTATTCCTTCCTCTTTGAGGGATTTGACTGCCTGGGAGCCTGAGTAGTCAAACTCCCCTGCCTCCCCTATTTTGAGCGCACCCGAACCAAGAATTAATACTTTTTTCATAACTTTTGCAGGAAATAGTCAAAGACCCATTCTGTATCATTTGGGCCCGGAGTGGACTCCGGGTGAAATTGCACAGACATAATTGGAAGGCTTTCGTGAATTATTCCTTCGTTGGAGCCATCATTTGCGTTTTCAAACCAGGTTTTAAAACCTTTTGGAATTTTATGTACGGTAAATCCGTGGTTTTGGGTGGTTATATAACATCTGTTGGAATTTTTTAAAATACATGGTTGGTTTTGACTGCGATGGCCGAATTTGAGCTTTTTTGTATCTCCGCCAGCGGCAAGCGTTAGGAGTTGATGACCAAGACATACGCCTAGAATAGGAATTTTTTTATTTAGCGCTTTGCTAATAGTATTTATTGTTTTTTCAGCCATTTTTGGATCGCCGGGGCCATTTGAAATGATAATTGCGTCAAAGTTATTCAAGGGTGAGGGGTGCTGTAAATTGAATGGATCATAGTCCCAAGGTACGGTTATGACTCGGGCTCCCCTTTTGACAAGACATCGTTCTATATTTTTTTTTGCTCCGCAGTCGATAAGTAAAACTGTTTTTTGTTTTTTTCCCGAGGTGTGAACGTAACCAACACCCGAGGTGTGAACGTAAACTTTTTTGGTTGACACTTTTTCCACTAGGTTGTCTTTGTCTGGATTATAAAAAGCAACATCTTTATCTAAAATAATTTTTCCAAGCATGGTTCCTTTGGCCCTTATTTTTTGAGTGAGAAATCTAGTGTCCTTAATTTCCAAACCTGGAATTTTTTCATCTTTTAGCCATTCTCCTAATGTTCTCTTGCTTTGGAAATGAGAGGGAGTGTCAATGTAGTTGGAGACTATCAGCCCCGATATTTTTAAACTGTCAGACTCCCATAACTTTTTTTCCGGAACCCCATAATTTCCTATTAGGGGATACGTTAGAATCAATATTTGTCCTAGGTATGACGGATCGGTTAGGGCCTCAGGATACCCGACCATTCCTGTTGAAAAAACTACTTCACCGGCGGTACTTATCGATGCACCAAAACTTTGTCCTTCAAAAATCGAACCGTCCTCCAAGATAATTTTTGCCATCTTTTTTTGTCACAATTTGTTATTCTAAAACCTTGGTCAAAAGAGCCATCCTTACATATGTTCCATTTCTAATTTGACTTTTAAGATATACTGCCCGTGGATCATCATCGACCTTGGGTGTTATTTCCCCCACTCTGGGCAGCGGATGCATTAGTATTGTGTTTTTGCTCGCGTAAGTATCTAAAAACTCTTGGTTTACAACGAATTTGTTGCTTGTTTTTTCATAGTCTTTTATGCTTTTGAATCGTTCCTTTTGAATCCTTGTCCAATACCAAACATCGGCGTTTTTGGGAATGTCATTAACGCTTTCTAATTCCACCAATTTTATTCCAAGATTTAGAAAGTTCGAATATTCTTTTCTTGATAGTTTTAAACTGGGCAAAGAAAGCAGGTATAAAGTATTCTTGGGATATAAAGCAAGTCCTTTTATAAGAGAATGCACAGTTCTGCCATTTAACATATCGCCTGCAAAAAGTACAGTGAGATTATCAAGTCTCCCAAATTTTTCATAAATAGTATATAGGTCAAGAAGTGTTTGGGTAGGATGTTCTCCTACTCCATCACCAGCATTTATGACTGGTACAAGTTTTGCGATTTGGGCAGCTTTTGATGCAGAGCCGACCTGGGGGTGCCTCAGGATTATTGCGTCTGAGTAGGCTTCAAACACTCTAATTGTGTCTTCGAAAGTCTCGCCTTTGACGATAGAAGAGAAATCTTGGGGGTTTAGAATTTCAACCGTTTGACCTCCGATTTGTTTTACTGCTGTTGAGAAGGATCCGAATGTGCGGCTTGATGGTTCGTAGAATAGTAGAACTACTATTTTTCCTTCAATTATTTTGGAAGGCCGTGCGTTGAGGGCGATTTCGCGCATCTTCGGAACTTCGTCAAATAATATTTTTATGTCTTTTTGAGAAAATTGGTCAAGTGAAACAATGTCTTTTCCTTTAAAATTTCCGTTTATTTTATCAAAACGCTTGTATGCTGAGTTTGTCGAATGCATAAAAAAACCAGAGTTTTTGCCTCTGGGACTTTACTTTAACAGAAAACCCCCATTTGGTCAACAACTAAAAAATTTGAGTACACCCTAGGGGTGAAAGGGAGGCTGCATCCTAGGACATGGAGATTTCTGCAGCTTTGACAAGGTTTTTTAATAACATCGCGACGTTCACAGGACCAACTCCGCCTGGGGTTGGGGTGTAAAATGAAGCCACATTTTTAATTTTCTCTTCGTCATAGTCTCCGTGAAGTTTTCCATCTTCTCCTTTATGTAGTCCAACACTAATTAGCATTGCTCCACTCTTTATCGTATCATGCTTTATAGTATTTGCTTTGCCAACTGCGGAGATAATTATGTCGGCTTTTGTTGTGAGGTTTTGAGAATTTGGTGTTTTGCTGTCTACTATTTCTGGCTTAATATCCATTTTTCCAAATGTATCAGCTATTGGTTTTCCGCCTGTTTCTCCTTTGCCAACTATAGCAATTTTCTTGGAAGCAAGCCAACCGCTGAAATTATGTTCGTCGGCGTTAGAGCTAAAATCATAAATTTTTTCTAATATATTTAAAACTGCCAAAGCAATCGGAGGTTGAAATTTAGATTCTGGATGAAAACCGTCGACGTCTTTTTCTGGGTTGATTGCCAGAGATATTGCGTTTGGATCAATGCTTTGAGGAAGGGGTCGTTGGACTATTATTCCATGAACATTTCGATCGCTATTCAAGCTGTCAATTGTTTCTAAAAGTCTTGTCTGTATTATATTTGTTGAAATGTTTTTAACAGAAACTTTTACGCCAATACTTTCCCCCCTTATTTCTTTTTGGGTTACATATGAAACAGATGAAGGTTCGTTGCCAACTAAAATTACAGCAAGATGAGGAATGATATTTTTATTTCCAAGATTATTTACTTTTACTTTAAGCTCTTCGAGAATTGTGTTTGCGATTCCCGCTCCATCAATCTTCATTACTCCTCCACACAAGTTGCGGATGTTATTTTGTCGGTTGATTTAGAAAATCGCATGAGGATGATGCCTTGGGTGTCTCTTGAGAGTCTTGGAATTTGAGCAATTGGTATTTTTACCACCTGCCCTCTATTTGAAGTAATTATTATCTCTTTGCAATTTGGAGATATTACTGCCGCGAAAGCGACTTTTCCTGTCTTTGGATTCACCTTTGCTATTTTTACTCCTACTCCTCCCCTACTCTGACCTCGAAAGGATTTTGCAGAAGTTTTTTTGCCAAGCCCATTTTCCATAATCGCGAGTACATCCGGCTTGTCTTCTTTGTCTATTACATCCTGGCTAATCACCTCATCGCCGCTGCCAAGTTTTATCCCCCTGACTCCCATGGTGCTTCTGCCAAGAGGCCTTACACCAATTTCAGAGAATCTTATTGCTTTGCCTTCGCGGGTAGTCAGGATGATATCTTCTTTTCCTTTGGTGAGATTGCTCCACACCAGCTCATCGCCTTTTTCAAGTTTTATGGCAATAATTCCGTTTCTTCTTATATTTTCAAATTCCTTTAAGCTTGTTTTTTTGACAGTACCGTTTTTAGTAGTCAGAAATACATACCCATGATTATCATTGGGTTTGTAATTGATAAATGATTCGATTCTTTCTCCTTGTTCTATATTAATCAAGTTTACAACAGCGGTACCTTTGCTGGTTCTGCTGCTTTCTGATATTTCATAAGCTCTGAGCTGATACACCTTTCCCCGATTTGTAAAGAATAGTATGTTGTCGTGGGTTTCGGCATAGCGGATACTTAAAATTCCGTCTTCTTCTTTGGTGGTCATGCCTTTTACTCCCTTGCCCCCTCGCTGCTGAACTCGAAAACTATTAAGACTCTGGCGTTTTATATATCCAGTATTGGTCAAGGTTATCACTGTTGGTTCATTTGGAATAAGGTCTTCCTCTGAAAACTCTCCGACTTTGCTTTTGAATACCCTAGTGCGTCTCGCATCCTGATACTTCTTCCTGAGACTTACAAGCTCGTCTTTTATGACAGTTAATATTTTTTCTGAATGGGAGAGAAGGTCTTCAAGGTATGCAATTGTTTCTTTGATCATTTCGTACTCGTCTTCAATTTTTTGTCTCTCAAGCGCTGCTAGACGTCTTAGCTGCATATCAAGAATCGCCGTTGCTTGGATTTCACTTAGCTTAAATTTCTCTATTAAATTTTGCTTGGCTTCCTCTTGTGTTTTGGATGCTCTAATTGTTCTTATTACCGCATCTATGTTGTCAACTGCTATCTTTAGTCCCTCCAGGATGTGAAGTCTTGCTTTTGCTTGTTTTAACTCAAATACAGATCGTCTGGTGACTACAAGGTAGCGGTGTTTTAAATACTCTTCAAGAATGGTTTTGAGATTTAGAGTCTGAGGTGTTCCATCAACAAGAGCTACAACATTGACAGGAAAGATAGTCTGAAGACTTGTGTGTTTAAACAGATTGTTGAGTACTTTTTTGGGCATGCTGTCTCTTTTTAGTTCAACAACTATTCTTGTTCCGTGTCTGTCCGACTCGTCGCGAAGATCAGATATTCCCTCTACTTTCTTCTCTCGTGCAAGATCTGCTATTCTTGCAACAAGTAGAGCTTTGTTTACTTGATATGGAAGCTCTGTAATGATAATTGCTGATTTTCCATTTCCAATATCTTCAATATCTGCTTTTCCTCTTATGATTATTCTTCCTCTACCGGTTGTATAAACATTTTTTATTTCATTAATGTCGTATATAGCGCCAGCTGTTGGGAAGTCAGGACCCTTGATGAATTGCAGGAGCTCGTCGACTGTTACTGATGTTGTCAATGAGACAGGGGAGACAAACGAAGCTATTTCTATATTTGGTTCCTTTGTCTCTTTTGACCCCCTTGGCTCTTTTGCAAAGGTAGTTTTACTTATCATATACACAATCGCATCTACTATTTCTCCGAGGTTATGCGGCGGGATTTTGGTTGCCATGCCCACTGCTATTCCTTCGGAGCCCATAAGCAGCAGATTCGGCAATTTTGCAGGCAGGAATACTGGTTCTTTTAGACTTGCGTCGAAATTGGGCACGAAGTCAACTGTTTCTTTTTCCAAATCAAACAGCACCTCGGAGGCGATGGCTGCCATACGGGCTTCCGTATACCTCATTGCCGCCGGCGGGTCTCCATCCATAGAGCCGAAGTTTCCCTGGCCGTCAATTAATGGATAACGCATGGAGAAATTCTGTGCAAGCCTTACTAGCGCGTCATAAATTGGCAAATCACCATGGGGATGATATTTTCCCATTACTTCTCCAACTATTTTTGCCGATTTTGAGTATTTTGCGGAGTGCGTCAAGCCCATCTCGTGCATGGCATATAATATTCTTCGGTGAACCGGCTTTAATCCGTCTTTTACATCAGGAAGCGCCCTTGATACAATAACAGACATAGCGTAGTCCAAGTACGCGCGTTTCATCTCCGAGGTTATTTCTGTTTGTTGTAACCTTCCTATATCAGTCATAATCTAATTATTGTTCGAGCGAAGTCGAGAGCTATTCGGTTGAAAACTTCTCGATTCGTCTCCGCCAGTGGCGGATTCTCACTCGAAGGATAAAAATGGGACACTTCTTACACAATAAACGAGGCAATCAAAAGTGCCACTATATTTAATACTTTTATCATCGGGTTAATCGCAGGCCCCGCAGTGTCTTTGTATGGATCGCCTACCGTGTCGCCTGTTACAGCTGCCTGGTGCGCAAAACTGCCCTTTCCGCCCAAATTTCCCTCCTCAATATATTTTTTTGTGTTATCCCATGCGGCACCGCCTGTGGTCATAGAGATTGCTACAAAAAGACCGGTAATAATACTTCCGACCAATAATCCCCCAAGCGCTACAGGACCTAAGAAAATACCGACCAGTACCGGAGTAACAACCGGAATAAGAGCTGGAACAATCATCTCTTTTATAGAAGCTCTAGTTACAATGTCAACGGCCCTAGCATACTGCGGTTTTGCCGTACCTTTCATAAGGCCTTTGATCTCTCTAAATTGTCGTCTTACTTCATTGACCACCGCAACGCTTGCCTTCCCTACTGCTTCCATTGCCAAAGCACCGAAGAAATATGGCAGTGCTCCGCCAATAAACAAGCCGACTATTACACTTGGATCAGAAAGGGAAAACTCAAGTGGTACAGTTCTGCCTGCATTTAGTTCTTGAGTATAGCTTGCGAAAAGTACCAGAGCCGCAAGCCCTGCAGAGCCTATTGCATAGGCTTTAGTTACTGCTTTTGTGGTATTCCCAACTGCGTCCAAAGGATCAGTAACGTCTCTGACTTTTTTATCTAGTCCCGCCATCTCGGCGATTCCTCCTGCATTGTCGGTGATTGGTCCAAAGGCGTCAATAGCAACAATAATTCCTGTTAAGGAAAGCATGCTGGTTGCGGCAATCGCGACTCCATAGAGACCTGCTAGATTATAAGCGACCAAAATTCCTGCCGATATCAAAAGAATCGGAGCAAGAGTTGATTTCATCGACACGGCAAGACCGGCGATAACATTGGTGCCGTGGCCTGTTGTAGAGGCATTTGCTATGGTTTTAACAGGAGAGAATTTTTTGGAAGTAAAATATTCCGTAATAACCACCATGCCGATGGTGATTATCAGTCCGACAATAGACGCATAATAAAGACTTAAGCTAGAGATTTCATTTAATCCTTGTGGAAACAGTGCTGTAGTTATAAAGTAAAAAGAGCCAACCGCTATTATTATTGAGACGGCCAGTCCTTGATATAACGCAGTCATAATGCTTTTGCCGCTTAAGCGAACGAAAAAAGCTCCAACAATGGAGGCTACTATAGATACCGCGCCTATTAATAGAGGATAAAGCAAAACAGAAGATGTATTCCCAAATATAAGGTTTCCTAAGATCATAGCAGCAACAAGGGTAATTACATATGTCTCAAACAAATCCGCTGCCATTCCAGCATCATCGCCAACATTGTCTCCTACCAAATCCGCTATTACACCTGGATTTCTGGGATCATCCTCTGGAATCCCTTTTTCGATTTTGCCTACCATATCCGTACCAACGTCAGCGCTTTTGGTGAATATTCCCCCGCCCAGTCTTGCAAAAACAGAAATAAGCGATCCTCCAAAACCAAGAGCGATCAATGGCTGAAGGCTTTCCATTTGAAGATTGTTTAGCACAAGATATAGTCCACTTACGGAAAAAAGGGCAAGTCCCGCAACGATAAGTCCTGTTACTGCTCCTCCTTGAAACGCAAGAGAAAAAGCAGATGATAGACCTTTTTTTGCCGCCTGAGCAGTACGAATATTGCTTCTGACGGCAACATTCATTCCGATTATGCCCGCGACCGCGGAGAAGATTGCGCCAATGGCAAATCCGATTGCGGTCAAAGTTCCAAGAAAAAGTAAAAGCGCAACAAAAATTATAGCTCCGATTATAGCAACCACCGTGTATTGTCTTTTAAGATACGCTGTTGCACCTTCCTGGATTGCATCCGCGATCTCATTCATTTTTTTGTCGCCGCGGGGGTTTGATAATACTTTTAATGTCAGGAAAATGCTGAAGATAATAGACAAAATTCCTGCACCAACGCTAAGCATTAGAGCGTTGCCTGCTACAAAAGATAAATCCATAAAGCAAGATATATTATAGGGAAATTTACGCAACTAATCAAGCAGAGTTTTGCCTTGAATGGTCTCTAATTGTTGCTTACGTTGATTCTTACGTCTTTTAATACTTTTGGATCGTTTGGCAACACAAGCTCTATAAGAGTATTATTAGGATTTTGTAGAAAAAATACAGCTCTGTCTTTGTCTACACTTTCTAAAGGAGAAGTGATGACTTGATTTCCGTGTAAATTCCAAAGATGTGCATTTAATTTTTCTCCGCGTTCCTCGATTAAAGTCTCTTCTAAAGGATGCTCTATAACCACTCCTGTTTGATAATAACCTTTATTTAAAAGATCGCGAAGGTATCCTATAAATATTTCCCCTGAGCGAAGAAAAGAAAAAGCTTTTTCTGTCTCAAGAGTAGAAACAAACAGTTCCTCTTCTGTTTTTGGCTTCATGAGTTCCATAGATATTTCTCCTAACGATCCTACGGGTATTGGGCTACTTTTTATGAAACTGTATTTATTTGTCTCTCTTGATTCTGGAATACCTTTTTCAAAAGGAGCGATTCCTCTTTCAATTACCAAATTTGATGGTGTTTGATACAGTTCGTGTTTCATATTCGAGTTAAATTATAGCACGAAATGAGGCTTTTGGTCAAGGATGTTAGGCGCTGCTGACGCTGATTCTCACAGCATTTAAAATTTCCGGATTGTCTGGTAGAACCAACTGTTCAGATATTCCTTTTTCCCGGTCATATTCATAGAAGAAAGCATCGATAAACTCTGCTTCGATAGTTAATTCAGTGCTAAAAATTGAATCGGTGTTGTTAATCCAGAGGCTTACATTTAAATCCTGAGCTATTTCAGTTTCGATCGGCTCTATGTCCACTCTTACCGTGAAATACCCTCGTCTGAAAAAATCCCTGAGATTCCCTCTTTCTATTGTTCCATCCAGGTTAATTGTATATGCTTGATCTTCTTCAAGCGTCTGATCAACAAGAGATTCTTCATCAGTTGGCCGATTAAGCTCTATTCTTAAATCCCCAAGTGAGCCGAAAGGAATTCTTGCACTAAATATTGACTGTAATTTTGCCTCTTGGTTTTCTTCTCTTTCAATCCCGGCTAAAAATGGGGCCACTCCTCTTCGCGGTTCGTTTGGTTGTTCTCGTTCTGTCATAGTGGCGCATACTATACCATAAAAAGACAAGCCAAGCAAATATTATAGGATATAATGTAGATTTAGGAATTTTCTTGAGGTTTAGATAAATAGGCCTAGATTCTTCGCTTCACCAAGTCAGGCCTGGCTTCTCTTAGAATGATATTTCTGTTAAACATCGAGTATGGCAGTCTTTGCGTTGCTTTGGATGAAGTGTTTGCGGGGCGGGACCTCATCGCCCATAAGCATTGTAAATACTGCGTCTGCTTCTTCTGCGTCTCCGATGTTAACTTGTTTTAATATTCTGTTTTTTGGATTCATTGTAGTTTCCCAAAGCTGTTCAGGATTCATTTCTCCCAAACCTTTGTATCTTTGGACATTGATCGCGGTTTTTCTTTGTCCATTTAGCATTTTCATCTCAGAATCTTTTTCATCATCTGAATACGCGTATTTTATCTCTTTTCCGGATTGCAATTTGTAAAGAGGCGGTTGGGCTATATATAGGTAGCCTTGCTTTACAATTTCCGGCAGATGTCTGTAAAAAAATGTTAATATAAGCGTTTCTATGTGTTCTCCGTCAACGTCCGCATCTGTCATGATGATGATTCTGTGATATCGAAGTTTTTCAAACTTAACAGTTTCCCCAATTCCCGCGCCAAGTGCAATGATTAGATTTTTTAACTCCTCATGTTCGATTATTTTATCAAGTCTTGCTCTTTCGGTATTTAATATTTTCCCTCCAATTGGAAGGATTGCCTGGAACTTCCTATCTCTTCCCTGCTTTGCGCTGCCGCCCGCAGAATCTCCCTCAACTATATACAGTTCTGAAATTTTAGGATCTTTTTCCTGGCAGTCTGCAAGCTTTCCGGGAAGACTTGATCCCTCAAGAGCACCTTTTCGAAGGATTGCTTCTTTGGCCGCCTTTGCCGCCAATCTTGCTTTGGCTGCCAAATAAACCTTTTCTAATATTTTGCGTGCTTCGGACGGATTTTCTTCAAAATATGTTGAGAGACCCTCCTTTACTATTTGTGCAACTAAAGGCTGGATTTCTGCATTGCCTAATTTTCCTTTTGTCTGGCCTTCAAACTGGATCCTATCCTGGGGCATTTTGATAAAAACAACTGCGCTTAAGCCCTCTTTGGTATCATCACCTGTTATAGAATCTTCACCGTTTTTAAAACTGCCGATTTTTTTGCCGTAGTCGTTTATAGCCCGAGTTAGAGCCATTCTAAAGCCTGTTAAATGCGTTCCGCCATTGACCGTATTTATTACATTGACATAACTTTGTACATTTTCGGAGTATCCATTGTTGTATTGAAGAGACACCTCTACTTCTACGTCTCCTTCTAGTTTTTTTATAAAGATTGCGCTGTGCAGAGGATATTTGTTTTCGTTTAACTTTTCAACAAGAGAGACAATTCCACCTTCAAAGTAATAATTAACTTCTTTTTTTTCTTCTTCCCGATTATCATACAGGTGAAAGTAAAGGCCAGGAATAAGATACGCCCTCTCGCGTATGGCCTTTTTTACTATATCGAAATCAAAAGTAGTTGTTGAGAAGATTTTTTTATCCGGAAAGAAAGTAGCTATCGTACCACTATCAATACCAAATACGGAGCTGGATGACTGGATTTCTTTGACTGGAGTCTTAGGTACACCTCTTTCATATTCTTGCCTGTAGGTTTTTCCATTTCTTTTTACTTCGACCCACATTTTTTCCGATAAGGCATTTACTACCGAGGCGCCAACTCCATGAAGTCCTCCTGACACTTTATATGCAGATCCTCCAAATTTTCCTCCTGCATGGAGTTTGGTCATGACGATCTCCAAGGCTGACTTTTTAAACTGAGGCATTATGTCAACAGGAATTCCCCGACCATCGTCAACAATAGTCGCGCTGCCGTCTTGATTTAGCGACACCCAAACATTTTTTGCAAACCCTGCCAGAGCCTCATCGACCGCGTTGTCTATAACTTCCCGCAAAGACTCATGAAGGCCTACTACGTCGGTAGATCCGATATACATTCCCGGCCTTTTTCTAACAGGTTCTAATCCCTCAAGGACCTGGATGTGTTTTGCAGAATAATCAGAGGGTTGTTTGTTAGATAATGAAGCTGCTTTATTCTGAGCCATAATAAACTATTCTAGCAGAAAAACCAGAGGGTTTCTAGTGTTAAAGCCGCTGCTCTTGGGATTGTTTTTTGACAAGTTCCGAGATTAAATCAGGATCACGATATGGTGCTTTGTTTGCCGAGCTTTCTGATTTAATTGTCTTAATTGGTCTTGCTATATAGTCATCATCCATATGGTCTATTATATGTTTTGATCTTGTCGGGTGGCGAAGTTTTCTTAGGGCTTTTTTTTCTATTTGTGTTATTCTTTCTCTTGTTACGCCAAATTGTCGCGCCACGTCTTCCAGAGTTTGTGATTTTCCCTCTTCTGTCCCAAATCGCGATTCCAGAACTCGTCTCTCTCGATCCGTGAGTGTTTCCATTGCTCTTTTTAAGTCCTCTTCTAAGGCGGATGAAGAATATTCTTTGAAAGTTGCATCTTCGTTATTTGCTTGTTTTTCTATTCTAAGTGAATTTTTGAAAATTATGTATTTTTCCAGGTTTGTCCTTCCTACACTCGTCTCATCTATTATGGATCCAGCCAGATCCCCAATCTCTTTTTCGGACATTATATAATTTTGCGGTCCGAGAGTTTCATCTATACGGTCGTTTATTGTTTTTTTTGTTTGGTTGCCGCGTCTTATCCACGCGGGTGGCATATTCTCGTTTTTTGAGAGAAAATTGACCAATCCATTTCTTGCTATTGAGTGAACCTGTTGAGAAACCTGGGTTTTGCCGGATATATTTGATAATTTTTCCAAGACTGCTGCTGTCGCGGTTGAGAACAATTCATCCCGATCGTCAATGGTATCTGAATCTTCATCGAAATATAAATCTACTACTCTAAGTATAGTTTTCATATTGAAGAGTAAAAATGAGTTTTTTCCAAGTTCTTTTATTTTGGGATCGGGATCTGCAATTGCTTGAAATGATTTTTCCTGAGCTTCAGATGGAATCCTTTGGGGCAGCTGATCTACTACTAGCCTAAACAATTCGTACAGTGTGGCGTCGGGATATTGCTCGTGGGTTTCCTGAATAAGCTTGTTTGTAAGATTGCTAATTTCTTGTATCGAGCCTTGAGAAAAGCGGCTTTTTAACATGCTTTTAATTTGTATCTCTTCAACTATGGATTCAATATCCATTCCTGAGAAAGAAACCACCGCTTTATCTTGAGCATTTTCTTTTTGTCCTGGAGTCGTACTTGATTTTGAAATGTTTCCTTTCATTACGAATTCCGGATCAAAAATATCTGGTATTAGTACCGGACGGTCTACTCTTCTTGAAAATTGGTCAACTAATTGAATTGCAAAAGCGTTTTCTTTGCCCGAATCGGGGGAAATGCGCATAATTCTTCCTAGCTGTTGTACCGCTTTCTTTTCAGAATAAGTGGGACGTAAAAATATACCTACCTCTGTTTCCGGCGAATTCCATCCGATTCCCAACATGTCAACGCCCGTAACTACTTGGGTATTTCCCTTCGAATGATCTCTAAGAATATCTTCGGAATTTTTTGTTTTTCCATGAACTGCCGTGGCATTTACTTCGGCATCTCTCAAGTCTTGCGCTAGCTGTTCAGCGTGATCGATGTCGATTCCGAATACGACTGTTTTTTTTCCTGAGATTTTCGTGTGGATTGCTTCAAGTTCTCTTTTTTGATCTTCAGGTATATTGTACTGTGCTGGAATTTTATCAACACCCGCGATCATTCCAATTGCCAACGCATTTCTTGATTTAGTCGCGAAATATCTTCTGACATCAGCTTCTCTATATTCGCCGTTTGATTGCACCTGGATATCTGATACGGTAACGTTGGTTTTTAACAGATGTACGTTGAGGGGATTGATCAATATTCCTCTTTCCATTGCCTCTTCTAAACTCATTTCGTGTATTAGGTTGGTGTATAATTTTGTCCATTCTTCGTCTTCATCAACGATTCCCCTTTCCATGTATTCTTCCAATTGATCAAATGCAGGCGTTGCGGTCATTCCTATTTTTAATGCATTTGGAAAATTTCTAAAAATAGTGTGCCTTTGTTCTCCGAGCGATGTGTGCAGTTCATCGCAAATAACAAGCTGAATTTCTTCGGAGTTGAAGTTTTCATTTTCAATTACTGTAGGAATAGATTGATAAGTAGTATTTATTACTTTTCCAGATGAATCTTTTTCGTTTGCGTAATAATTTGTGAGATTTAGATCCGGAGTGAATTTTTTAGCGTCATCTCTGGTTTGTCTTAGAATCTGCTGAGTTGGAGAAAGAATTATTGTTTTAAGACCCATGACCTCCGCGATTTTTGCAATTACGGCTGATTTTCCGGAACCTGTCGGCTCGCTCATATAACCGGCAGTCTCCCCTTTCTCAAGATGTTCAATGAGGGATTGGACCATGCTTATCTGATGTTCTCTTAGGAATGTTTCTTTGGGATTTAGGCTTACTTTCTTAAGGCTAGCCAAAGCCTGTCTTCGATTTGATTCAAGCTTTGATAATTCTGAATTTTCCTCAATTGAACTTGGATTAAAGGTTTCGTGATTGACCATATTTCAACCTATAGTATTATATCAAATCCAAGTTTTTTTTGCAATATTATTATATAGTATTTGTATTGGTGTTAACCTTTTGTGCTTAGAACTGTTTTATAATTCCTGGAATATTAAGGGTATCGTCATTTTCTCCAAAACTTGCTTTTTTTCTGCTAATGGTCAAACAAAATTATACGTTTCTAACTTTTTTTCTTATATTTTCGATTGCGTAGTTTATTAAGTATTTTGGGCGGTTTATGATTAGGTCTTGGGCATGGAGATACTCTATGTCTTCTCCGCCGAATCCGCGCTTGAAAAGGGATAAGCCGTAAAATCTGTGTTTTATCTCATCAACAGGTGCAACTCCCCAAAAATTGTAGCGGCTCATTTTTCTTTTTTTTGCCTCTTTGATCGCTTCCCATTGTATTAAATAAGCCCCAGGATGCTTTCTTCCTTCCTCGGTACTCGCGCCGTAATGGTAAACAGCTTCCTGACCATAAAAAATAATAAAAGCTTGAGCAAGTAATATTTTTTCAAGCCTCGCTTCATACAACAGTGCAAGATTGTTTTCTGCGAATGTTTTGAATTGTTCATATAAAAACTCGTTTGAGAAAGGAATAAATTTTTGTCTTTTTGCCGTCTCAATCTGAAGCTCATAAAACTTCTTGATTGCCGCAGGATCCTTTGAAGTTGTTATTTTTATTTCTTGATTGATTGCTTTTTTAATTTCATACCTTGTCGTTTTCCTCATGTTTTTAAGAAGCTCATCTTCTGATTTTGTAATATCTAGTTGCGTTGTTAGTTCGGCATGAAGGTGCATAGGGGCATTGATAAAGCCGGTTTTTTTGAAAATATTTTTTGAGAGTTCATTTGATTCAAGTTGAGGACGGATTCTTGCGAAAACACAATTTTTTTCTTTTGCGATTTTTATTACTTCATCATCAAAAGCAGAGATAAGATTATTATTTCTCCAATCAATAATTGGACCTCCAGGTACTGTCAGATATCGTCCCCTTTTCGCATCCTCAACTATAGACAACATAACTCCGACAAGTTTATTATTTTCATGAAATCCAGTTCTTTGAATGTCGTTTTTTATTTTTTTGTGAAATTCTCCCCAATACCAAGACTGTAGAAAATTTGTCTCGGGATGATGCGAGAGAAAATTCTCCCATTCTGTTTTGTCCTTCGACGAGCTCAGGATATTTTTTATTGTGATTTTAGCCATTGGTTTATAATTAAAGAAATATTTTTAGCATCTTTTTCTGTGATGTTAATATGCGTTGGGAGGTTAAGGATCATTTTTGAGTCATCGACTGCATTTGGGCATTGTGGCGCAACATCAGTATACCAGACATCTGATATGTAAACACCTTGATCTTTGAGTTTTCGAATGAGTTTAGACCTGTTTTCTACGAAGATTGGAAAGCGTAAATTTGATGATAGCGATACCGCTTCTTTGTTTTTTTCCTTTGCGAACATGAGTATATTTTCTGGCAGCAGAGAGACATAAATTTGGGCAATTTTCCTTCTGTGGTTTAGTTGTGTGTCAAGGTGTTTAAACTGATAAAGTGCAAGACTTGCATGCCAATTGGGCAATGAATAATAATCATAAAACGATTGGTTCATAACATTTGGCAACAAGCCAAGCTTTTTTAGTAGAAAGTGGTACGGTTTTCCTAGTCCCAATTTGTATGCTGCACGAATTTTGTACGTTTCAAACGGGTAAATCCTGTCTCTAAAAATCCACATTGGAGGTGGTTTAGATAGGCCACCTAGGGAGTTTCCCTTGTCAAAATATTTTTTGTTGCGGATAACGAGTGCTCCGCCGGAAACTGAGTCTATTATTTTATCCTGGCTGAAAGACAAAACTACAAAATCCCCCATTGTTCCTGTTTCTTTCCCATTTGGGTAACGAGTCCCGACGCAGTGAGCAAGATCTTCAATCAGAATTAGATTATGTCTTTTGCAGATGGCAAGAATTCCTTCGATATCACACGGATATCCCAACGTATTTTGAATAATTACTGCAGATATTTTTTTGTTTTTTGATAATGTTTTCTCGAGTGAATCTGGCGTAAAATTCAAGCCGCCTGAATCTTGAAGATCAAGGCAAACTGGTTCAAATCCAGCTTTTCGAATTGAATTGAAAACCGCGACACACGTAAATCCATTAATCGCAATAAAACTTTCTTTTGGAAGATTTAATATTTCCAATGTCAATTCTATAGCCTGCCTACCTTTGTAAGCAAGAAGCACCTCCCCATTGTATTTTTTTTCAAGGAGATTCTTAAGATTTGCCGAGTATGACTCTTTGTTTTTTGCAAACAAGGCCTTTAGAACAAATCTCCAGTCGTAATTTGATCCTAAAGAATTAAAAATATTCATAGTTTTTTACTTATAATATCGCTTACTTCCCGCGGGTGTGTAAACTGCGGAGAGTGTTTAGCTTCTTTGACGATATAAAGTTTTGAGTCTTTAATTAGTCTGTTCATGATTCTTCCATCCGAAAGTGGCGTAACTTGGTCTTTTTCTCCCCAAACAATTAAGGTCTTGACTATTATTTTATCAAGTTTTAGAGATTTATCCGAATTTATAAGATTGACCATGGTTTGCCGCATAAGTGGATTGGCATTTTTGTAGTCGGTCTCCCCTACTACTTTGTACAGAAGAGTTCTTAATTTTTCAGACGAGGTGAACTTTTTAGCAATCTTTGAGATACCTTTAAATACATATCGTTTTGTTTTTACAGCAAGATCATCATGGTAAATCCCTGCGCTATCTATTAAAATTAGACAGTCTAATCTATCAGGATATTTAATAGCAAAATTAAGAGCAATCCTGCCGCCATTGGAGTGGCCGATTAGGATTACTTTGTTGCCCACTTTGTTTTTTAACCATTCAATATAGTCCTCTATCTTCCACGCTTTATCGAGTTTTTCAGTCAAGCCTGGAATTTTTAGAAGAGTTGAGTCAATTCCCTTTTGTTTTAAAAACTCAACGAAAGGTTTCCATTTGTCTGTTGAATATGTCCAACCGTGAAGAATGTAAACTTTGTTTAGAGTCCCCATTTTTTTCTCCTTTGTTGCCAAATTTTTTCCCTCCGACATAGATTGCTCACATCTGCTTTATCAGCTAAAAGATGCTCGATAATTCCTTCCAGAAACCTTGCCCCCTTAAACAATACCACTTCCCTACCCTTTAGATTGTTTGTTAGATAACCCATTGCATCTTTTGGCATAAGGAATTTTTCTGCATTTTTTATTTTCGGATATGTATACTTTGACACACGTGGTCCGACCAGAATAATTTTTTCAAGTTTCATTCGTCCAATTATTTCGGCAAGTTTTTCGTGTTCTTCCTTCTCTTCTTCGCCAAGTTCTATCATATCTCCCAAAACCAGCCACTTTTTATTACTTGGGTAAAATTCAAACATTTCAAGAATAGAAATCACTCCGTCCGGAGTTGCGTTGTAAGAGCTGTCTATTATAGTAGTATTTTTTATGCCTTTAAAAATTCCGGATCTCCCGGGGGGAAGAGTGAATTTTGAGAACGAATAATCGGGTTTAACATCAAGACACTCAAGAAGAGAAAGAGTCATTTGGATTGAAAGAGACGCTTCTTTTGGAAGCAGGGCATTAATTAAGTAGGTTTTTCCTTTAATTCTAAACTCTGTGCGGTCTTTAAAAAGTTTGTAATAATCAGTATTCTTTTGAGAGGCATTTTTTATCTCTGCTTTTGATCTTTTTGTCTGTTTGTTTATTAAATCAGAATCTCCGTTCACAATAGCAAGTTTGGAAGTTGACTCTAAATAAAATCCAAATTCATAACCTATAGCGTCTTCGACAATGGAGAAATTCTTGTTTTTTAAAAGCTGGTTAAAGTTGGCTGCGTGGGTTTTTCCGACCCCGGTCCATAGCGTAACTTCGGGGTTTAATAAATCTGCAAGAAATTTTCCCTCATTCGGTCTGTCAACATCCGCCTCGACTATATAAAGTTTTTCTTTTGGCGGAGCTTTGAAGGCAGTAAAAGGAGCGAGTAGAAAGAGAATTGGCCATTCTGAAAAGATTAAGTTTTTTCTATGCAAGTCCAAAATATCAAACGGTATACCAAAGCTGCTGTTGGCCTGGTGGGAATATTTTGCCGCTGTCCCAAGCTGTGATTCGATCAGATGTAAAAGCGTTGTTTTCCCGCTCGAACCTGTTATAACAATAATTCTTGGATTCCAACGATTTAACCTGATTTGGGCGAAGAATTTGAAATAAGAGGCAATCGGGAAATAAAGTATTTTTTTAATTCCACCTATCATCAAACAATTTTATCAGTTATAACAATGTAGGTCAAAATTAGAAAAAGGTTAAACCCATCATATACGTAATAGCGCTTTTTTTGGAATTTCTTACTCTGAGGTCTAGAGAAGCTTGTGATTATTTTTATTTTATCTTTTGGTATTGTATAATATTATTATGGTCGAGAATATTAAACACCATATTACTTCTAGAATCAATAGTATAAATAAACCAGAACAACTGGGTGAGCTTGGTCAAATAGTTGACGCATATCTGGGCGTGCCTTCCATAGAAGAGATTCGAAAAGAGATGGTTAGCGCTCCGATAAACTTTAGCCCTGATGCCTTACCCGAAGTAATGCCGGAAAGCCTTGGAGGAAGACTAGGAGTTTATATACAGAGATTGGGGGTTACTAAGGCTGAGTTTGCAAGACGTCTAGATTATTCTGATGCTTATGTGCATTTGTTAGTTAGCGACCAGCGTAGTCACCCCAGCTTAGGCGATACGATATTAATGGCTAGAATATTGCGTTTAAACCCCCAGGAAACGGAAGATTTTGTTGAAAGGGCCGGCCATGGCTTGACATTTAATATATTGAGAGAGTCCAGACTTATATAGACGACTTCCGATACGGGATCGGAATAGCTTTGCGATATGGGAGAATATGGATGTTTGGAAGCTAGTTTAGTTAAGTTTTATAAATTCAAAAATAAGTTTTCGAGGGCGAGACGGGAGTTGACGTTGGTGGTTTTGAGAAGCGCGTAGGTTTTATTTAAAGATATTAGGATATTAAGATATTTGTGTACCGCATTGTCATCCTGAGGCTTTAGCCGAAGAATCTCTAGAGATTCTTCTCTATGTTCAGAATGACATACGGAATTAATCAATTTTTGCCTCGCCGCAATAATCATCTTTTCAAGCTCGGGAATCGACTCTTGCTTGTTTTTCGCCACATCCTGGGCTAGTTTTAATCTGTCCCCTACTCCGCAGGAGGATAATGATGTTAAGATGTTGAGGTATTGAGCTTCTTCGTCTTTGGAAAGTTTATATTCTTTGTCTCTAAGCTCGATCACCTGGCACCGTGAAAGAATTGTTGGAAGAACAAGATCTTTATTTGATATTATTATATATATAATAGTATTAGAAGGCGGTTCCTCAAGAGTTTTCAAAAGCGCATTTTGAGCTTCTATGGTAACATCTTTTGACCCATCTAAAATTACAGCTTTTGCCTTGCTTCTGAGTGGTTTTAAAACTAGTTTTTTTTGAAAATTTCTTATATCTTCTATACCGATTGATTTTTCAAATGTCAGGATGCTTATGTCAAATTTGTCTATTTTACTCTCTTTACAATTTCTCACTGCATATTCAAGAGCGGCTTTTTGGATTTTTGAGACTATTAAAAATGAATGCATATTGACATTATAACTAATTATTCTTTATTATGAAAATAATGCCCGATCCTTTTTCAACAATACCTAACGCCAAAGTAAGTTTAGTTGATGCTCTCGTGTCCGAACGTTTGTTGACTCATGAGCAAGCTAGGCAAGTGAAGCTAAAAAGCGCGACAGAAGGTATTCCAGAAGAAAAGGCCATTGAATCTCTTAATTTAATTAAAAAAGAGGAAATAGAAAAAGCCAAAGCCAAAAGCTTGGGATTGCCTTTTATTTCCCTTGGCTCATCATCGTTTTCTCCTCAGGCGCTTGGTTTTATACCGTTTTCTGTGGCGGAAAGATTTTCTTTAATCCCTTTTGCTTACGACGATAAACTAAAGACTTTGTCAGTCGCGATGAGTAACGCTACTGACCTTGAGGCAATCTCCTTTATCCGTAGGAGAACAGGGCTTAACATAAAAGTATTTGCGGCAGAAAAGAATGACGTCGAGCAAGCAATTAGCGTACAGTACAGGCAGGGTTTGGTTGGCGAAGTCGGAGAAGCCTTGAAGGAGTCGGTAGAAGTATCTGAAAAAGTGCATACTTATGATACAACGCAGATTTCACAGACTGTCGCGGAAGCGCCAATAGCCAAAATTGTATCAACGATTTTAGATTACGCTATGGCGAGCAGGTCTTCCGATATTCACGTAGAGCCGCAAGAAGATAGGATAAGGGTTAGGTACAGAATAGATGGGATCTTGTACGATAAATTAAGCCTTCCCAAGAATGTTCAAGACTCTGTGGTTTCCCGTATAAAAATTATGTCAGATATGAAAATAGATGAGCATCGTATTCCTCAAGACGGCAGATTCAACTTTAAAACAGGAGATAAAGAGGTAGACCTTCGTATTTCTGTTTTGCCAACAGCTCACGGAGAAAAAATAGTAATGAGGTTGCTTAGAAAATCCGGAGGAATTCCAAGCCTTGAGAAGTTAGGGCTTTCAGGCGCCAGTCTTCGCAACCTTGAGACTGCTATTTTACGTCCCCATGGTATTATTATCGTTTGCGGACCTACAGGAAGTGGAAAAACAACAACTCTTTATTCGGTTTTGTCCAGATTAAATACAACTAGAGTCAATATTATGACACTGGAGGATCCTGTTGAGTATCAGATAACGGGAGTAAATCAAGTAGCCATAAATCCTGCTGTTGGACTGACTTTCGCGACTGGACTTCGTTCTTTCCTAAGGCAAGATCCAAATATAATTTTGGTGGGAGAAATACGTGATCAGGAGACAACAGACTTGGCTATTCAGGCAGCTCTCACTGGACATTTAGTTTTTTCGACACTTCATACCTCAAACGCAGCTGGGGCGCTTCCTCGTCTTATTGATTTAGGCGCTCAAAGCTTTCTTTTGGCGTCAACAATGAACGCTGTTTTGGGCCAAAGAATTGTTAGAATAATTTGTGATCATTGTAAAGAAAGCTATATTCCATTGCCTCAAATTGTGGATGAGATGAAAAATGTGTTGCAAAAACTCTTTCCTTCAAATAAAGAAATCAAGCTTTACAAAGGAAAAGGCTGCGATGAATGCGGTAGTTCCGGATACCTAGGCAGAATTGGAATTTTTGAGACGCTTCCAGTATCTGAAAAGATAATAAAGCTTATATCTGAAAACGCGGATAGTGGTACTATAGAAAGACAGGCTATTTCGGAGGGAATGATTACAATGAAACAAGACGGATATCTAAAAGCGTTAGGTGGAGTAACTACTATTGAGGAAGTGATAAGAGTAGCGCAGGAATAAACTATGGACATACAAGAACTGTTACATCTTACGATTAAAAATAACGCGTCGGATTTACACCTTGTGGCGGGAAACCCTCCAGCTCTTCGCATAGATGGATCCCTAAGATACATGTCCAATCAGCCTGTTCTTACCCAAGATCTTTTGGAGGAGATGATTTTTTCCCTACTGACCCCAGAACAAAAGGAGTATCTACTTGCTAACAAAGAGCTTGATTTTTCTTTCGGTTTTGGAGGTGGGGTATACGGCGACAAAGGGCGATTTCGCGCAAACATTTACTATCAAAGACGCTTTTTAAGCGGAGCGTTCCGATTATTCCCCCCGACCATAAGATCAGTTTCAGAGCTAAATTTGCCCAATATACTCAATGATTTTGCTAAATTAAAACAAGGTTTTGTATTGATTGCTGGGCCCAATGGGCATGGTAAATCAACTACATTAGCTTCTATTATAAATATCATCAACTTGAATAAAGCTTCTCATATTTTAACTGTAGAGGACCCAATCGAATATATGTATCCAGCTGGAAAAAGTCTTATTTCCCAAAGAGAGATGGGTGTTGATACACATTCTTGGGAGGCGTCTCTAAGAGCTGCTCTTCGTGAGGATCCAGATGTTGTTTTGGTTGGAGAGATGAGGGACCCAGAGACTATCGCCACAGCAATTAGCGTTGCCGAAACTGGGCATTTAGTTTTTTCGACACTTCATACCAACTCAGCTGCTCAAACAATAGATAGGATGATAGATGTCTTTCCCGCAAACCAACAAGCGCAGATAAGACTTCAACTCTCGGCAACGCTTAGGGGAATAGTGTCTCAAAGACTCTTGCCGGCTGTAAATGGAGGTAGGGTTCCGGCTTGTGAGATACTTCTTGGTACACCGGCTGTTGCCAATGTTATAAGAGAGGGAAAAACTCATGTTTTGGATTCTGTTATCCAGACGTCCAAAGATGCCGGTATGGTGACTCTTGAGTCTTCTTTGGCAAGCTTGGTTTCATCTGGGGTAGTTGATATCGAAGTTGCAAAAGCTTATGCGCTGCATCAAGATGACTTTTTACAGCTCGTTTCTTAAAAATGAAATTATCTTACAAGGCGGCAACCAAAGAAGGAAAACTAATTCAGGGAACAATAGAAGCCCAAAGCGAACATCAGGCCGCTGAATACCTGAGAAGTAAAGCATTTTTTCCAATAAAGGTTTCAAAAAAAAGTAGTGGCAATATTTTGGAGGACTTGCCTCTCCCCTTTGGCAAAGTTACCTCAAGTGATGTCGTAATATTTACGAGACAATTGGCTTCTATGTTGTCGTCGGGGCTTACTCTTGTGCGATCTTTAGAGGTTTTGAAAAACCAGACAAAAAAAACTTCTCTTTCGGAGGTTATAGAAGGGGTTATTGGAGGCATTGAGGGAGGGCAGTCTTTTTCAGCAGCTGTCGGAAGATTTCCAAAGGTTTTTTCGCCTGTTTATGTCTCGACGATTAAGGCTTCTGAATCCTCTGGACTTCTGGACAAGGCGCTTCTTCGTTTTGCAGATAATCTTGAAAAAGATCAAAAGCTCAAAAGTACTATTAAAGCAGCTCTTCTTTACCCCTCGATAGTTGTATCAGGAATGGTTGTTGTTGTGTTTATAATGATGGTTTTTGTCATCCCTACTCTTTCCGTGCTTTACACAAGCATTCCTAATCTTGAGTTGCCGTTGATAACCAGGATTGTTGTTGGTATTTCTGATTTTACAGTTGCTTATTGGCCAATCGGGTTAATTTTTATGGTAGTTTTTGCTGTCCTTTTTAGATTTTGGAACAAAACAGAAACTGGACAAGTAGTGATTGGTAATTTAGTGTTAAAGCTTCCAATCTTTGGTCCCCTAATCAGAAAGACAATACTTACCGAGTTTTCAAGAACTTTTGGATTATTGGTGGGAAGCGGAACTTTAATTGTTGATTCTCTGAACAGGGTTTCTGAAATTACAGGCAATATTCATTACAAAAACGCGATTCTTGATGTTTCCAGTAGAGTTGAAAAGGGTGAATCTGTGGCGTCTTCTCTTTCGCATCACGAGCTGTTCCCTCCTCTTCTGGTACATTTGGTCGAGGTTGGCGAGCAGACTGGGAAAATAGATGAGTTATTGCTAAAAGCCTCGGAGTACTTTGAGGGAGAAGTTGATCAGGCAATCAAAACTCTCACTACAGCAATGGAGCCTTTTATTATGGTTTTGTTGGGAGTTGGGGTTGCGCTTTTGATAATATCTGTGCTTACTCCAATTTACAACCTGATTCAAGCATTTTAATTAGTCAAAAACTTCTGTATTTTTTCAATCAACTCATCAGGGTTGATGTTATGTTTCCGAATTCAACATCTATGGACTAAATCAAGAATTGATTAGCGTAGGTTCTGGATCAAATTCTGGACGAGAATGGATTATGGAAGATGGAATGGGTAATATAAGGTTTACGTCTAATTCGTCCGGAAACGAAGCATCGCAGACGGATTATGATCCCTTTGGAAACAAGCGATATGATAACAGTATCCCTCCAAAATATCAATTTCAAGAACAATATCTCGATGAAGAAAGTGACATGTACTATATGAGAGCACGTTATTATGATCCTGTTAATGGTCAATTCATTTCAAGAGATCCAATAGATGGTATGGTTAATAACCCTCAGACGCAGAATCCTTATGCTTATGCCTTGAATAACCCAATCAATCTTTCTGATCCCTCGGGAGAAATGGCTATTGGACTTTGTGTAAGTGCCAACTTAGGAGCAGGTATATATGGTACTTGCTCATTCTGTATTGGAATAGCAAAAGATTCAAATTCTTCTAATTGGGGGACAGGTTGGCAGGCTGGGCCAATAGCTTCTGTAGGTGGAGGTGGTGTTGCAGGGGTAGCGTCTGGAGTCGGAGTGACAGGATTTGTTACGAATGCTAATAATTTTGAACAAATAGCGGGTCGTGATACGTTTGCTGGAGGATCTGCATGGGCAGGCGGTATTGACGTAGCCCAGGATCATGATGATCCCTCAATTAAGACATTTAGTGGTGGATTTACTCCTGGTCCTGATGTTACAATAGGCGGAGTTGTATTGCTACCAGTTGAAATTCATGGTGGTGCCTCGTATTCATGGGCATTTCCATGGATATCTCAATAATAAATAACTAGTTGTATGGATTCGCTTCATGTAGGCTTCCCATTTATAATAATTACGTTTTTTACACCCTTTTTCTTAGGTTGCATTATCTTTCTAAGGTCTTATAAGAAATATGTTAGGTTATATCGAAAAAAAATAAATCCTGATTATCCTCTATTATTCGGAGAGGCAACTAACTATTTTTCTAAAGATCCTCTTGATTATTTACAGAAGTTACCGATTGTCCCTCTTCTTCAATGGAAGATAATTTTTGAAAGTCATAAAGATCAAGAATTGAATGAATTAGCTAGAAAAACCCGTAGCTCATTTTGGGTTTTTCTAGCTATTATTTTTATCAATTTTCTATTTCATGCATTTTTCCTTATATAAATTATTGACTATTTAGTGCTAAAATATTAGGCCTATGAGTATTAATGCAAAAACGTACTTATTCTATATATGAAATCTCAAAAACAAGAGCTAATTCGTTTATTAAATACATGGGATTTTATCGGAGTTTTACCTTTCAAAGGTGGACCGAAAGACGAATATGATTGTTTAATTGCGCCGATTTTCTCATTAATGCGTAAAAGAGCAGATTCAGATAAACTCACTTCTTTTCTTTCAAAAGAACTAAAAGACCATTTTGGTATTGATTCAAGACCACATGAACTTAATCAAAACGTTAAAAAAATTCTGCAATGGTGGAATAGTAAATATACAAAATGATCAATATGAACATGAACAAAACGATTCTGGGATTAGGTTTTGTTATTTGCCTGATTGGTAGTGGTGTCATTATTTTGAATGAATGGCCAAGGTCATCTGTAAAAGGTGTATCTACAACCATCTCGCTACCTCTAGCTTCTACTCCCACGCCTACTCTAACTCCTTCTCCAACACCAGAAGCTAAATCAGTATCACACCAGACTCAAACAACGCAAAAAGCAAAACAATACGGTGGTTGGTATTGGCGGTCAGATTTAAATCAAGCACAAGTCTGGATAGGAACTGATTCGGCAGGAAAAGATATCTGGATAGACGATTTTCCAACTCCTACGCCAACACCAACTCCAAAAACTGCAACGCAACATTTATCAACACAAGGCACAGTTTCCACTTCAGGCACTTCATCAATGGGGAATATGATTCAGACAGCCCAGATAAAACAGTAGAGATAAAAATAAGTAAAAAAATAAAGCTATGCTATATAACAGTCTCTTCAGGCAAGTTGACAAAGGTTGTGGTAGAATTAGCTTGCGATATGCAGTCAGAGACCAGCAAGTTCTCGACGCTTTTTAAAAAATACAGGTTGAAAGCTGAACTTTCTACCTTGTCTGAATTAGGCAGTGCGCTTGCGGAAAAAGGTTTTATTTATGAAGACAGCATTTTCTCTCACTGGCAGAGAGGAACAAGAATTCCGCAGAATCGGATTATCCTTCTAAAACTCCTAGAAATTTTTATTGATAGAAAATCTATTCTAACGCTTGATCAGGCAATCAAAACTCTCACTACAGCAATGGAGCCTTTTATTATGGTTTTGTTGGGAGTTGGGGTTGCGCTTTTGATAATATCTGTGCTTACTCCAATTTACAACCTGATTCAAGCATTTTAATTAGTCAAAAACTTCTGTATTTTTTCAATCAACTCATCAGGGTTGATGTCGGATTTTACGATGTAGCCGACAGCCCCTTTATCCAGACCCCCTTGGGTGATAGGGTCTTTGGCAAGATTGCTCAGAAGTATTATCGGGCCGTTTTTTTGAGGTGGCGGATTTTTTTCAAGCGACTCAAGAACTCCCAGCCCATCTAGCCTAGGCATCACTACATCTAAAAGGATTGCATCGAATTTTTCCCTGTTGATCTTGTCCAAACCAGAAATTCCATCTTCTGCGACCTCAACCTCGTATCCTGCTTGTTCTAGAACTTCCGCATATAGTTTTCTTATATAGGTATCGTCTTCAATGAGCAAAATCTTCTGCGCCATAACAAAAAACTTAACACATAATTGGTTTATTTGTCAAATATAGGCTATAATACATGTCTTGTTGTTCTATAAAAATTAGTATGTTATAAATTTAATATATGAATAAAACAAAAATTACCCCTTTTGGGCTCCACCTAATGATTGATATGTACAACTGTAATCCTGACACGCTGAATAATAAAGGACTAGTCCATAATATTTTAGATACACTTCCAAAAAAAATAGGCATGAGAAAATTGATAGAGCCACATGTTGTTTTTGCTAAATCCAATGGAAAAAAAGATCCAGGAGGATGGTCTGGATTTGTTATTATTCAAGAATCACACATAAGTTTGCATACGTTTATCAAGAGAAGATTTGTCACGGCAGACGTTTACTCTTGTAAAAAATTCAATACTAAAAAAGTTACAGATTATTTTAAAGAAATATTTAAAACTCAAGATGTTGAATTTTATATTGAGACACGAGGAAAAAAATATCCAGCGGAAAATATAGATAAATAACATGGAGTGGTTTTACATAGCCCTTCTAAGTCCTGCTCTTTTTGCCATTGTTAATATTATAGATGACAATTTACTAAGAAACGTATACCGTTCGCCGTTTTTTGGTGCTATTATCTCCGGATTTTTCGCTCTTCTGCCCCTACTGGGTTTATTTTTTTTTCCTCTTACAATCTCCTCGCCTACAATTATTTTTTTGGGACTGCTTGCAGGATTTTTGACCGTAATAAGCTACTTGTTCTATTTTCATGCGTTGGATGTGGAATCTCCATCAGTAGTGATTGCCCTATTTAGTCTTTCTCCTGCCTTTGTGCCATTCCTTGCTTATTTTATTTTAGATGAGTCTTTAACCTCGAGCCAGTACATCGGTTTTGTGCTAATTCTTCTTGCGTCTTTTACTATTTCAGCAATAAATATCAAAAGATTTAAGTTTTCCAAGGCTCTTTATTTCATGATATTTGCAGCCTTGTTATATACATTGGTTGCGATTTGCGGAAAATATGTTTATAACGCTTTAGATTTTTGGAGCGGGTATATGTATTTCTCTATGGGAATGGGATTAGGAGCTGTTTTTCTTTCTGTTTTTTTTCGGGAGGGAAGGAGGTTTTTAGGTGAATTCAACAAGAGTTTTAAGAAATGGATATTAGTATTTATATCTGCTGAACTCATAGGCATAGCTGCGGAATTTACAAATAATCTTGCGATAAGTAAAGGTCCGGTATCGCTTGTCAAAGTTATTGAGGGGATACAGCCGATATATGTACTTCTATTTGCTTTAGTATTTTATCCGCTTTTTCCAAAATACTTAAGAGAGGCAGCTTACGGAAGCAAACAAAAAAAACTATTGGCTATGATTGTTATCCTTCTGGGTTTGTATTTTATAAATAAGTAATTTTATATTTTTTTAAAAATACAACTGGATTCCATTGTTCTTTTGACTTTCTTAACCCCATGATTCCAAGATCTTGTCCATTATTCAAAAACTCATAACCCATTGCTTGCAGATGTTTGGCAAGATAAAAATAAAGGGTGTAATAAACCCCGGGATATGAGATGTCAGCCTTAACGAAGTGAGACTGAGCATAACCTCCTTCTGATAAATCAGCGATTATAAAGCCTATCAGCGACTTTTCTATATTGTAGATGCCCAAAGTTATTAGATTAAAATCAGAAGAGCTTGTTAGTGTTCTATTTAGAGCAGTGAGCTCGCGCTGAGTATGGTCATCGTCGTAATTTTTTGCTCTTTTCCACGTGTGAAAAACATTGAGGACTTGGGTTTGTACGTCACCATTTAGTAAATCCAATAGGCTAATGGTAAAATTTTGGTGAAGATTTTGGAACCTATTCACAAAGTTTTTTTGCGTATGGTATTTGTTTCCGTTTAACTGCGCAATTTCAGAAACAGAAAATATATAGTCGAAATTGTCTCTGTCTTCTTCAAAAATAAATCTATTCGTATCTTTGGGGCTTGATTTATTTACAATATCTGGGATGAGTTTTAACATCGGTTTTAGTCCTTCCTCTTGGCTTTTCCTCAAAAGAGAATCTATGGTTTTGGTTAAATTATTGATGCCGATAAAAGAATAGAATGGTTCATTGGTAATGTAATCACGGAAACGAACTACTAGGTTGCCGTAAAGATCTGAAATGACAATGTCATCGTCTATGTTATAACTCCATAAGCTTAAGAAATTAAAGTCAGAATAGGGTGAGTATTGACGCACACGTTTTTCTATTTCTTTTTTATCCTCTAATGTTAGTTTTTTAAAATCTGGATATTGAGGAATCACAGACTTATATTATACGATTTTTGAGTCAACTTGACAATTCTATGAATATTCTATACGCTGATTGTATGTTGGAGGAAATTAGGAAAGATCGACCAACGCAGGTTGCGGTTTTCCTATTTTTCTTTTTTAGTCTTTGGTGGATATTGATTCACATTTTTTTACCTAGGGACCATGGCCTTTATGGACTTTTTGGGCATACCTATGGATTGATTGCAGTCTGGGGCGGAATTTGGGGATTTATCATTTCAAGGGCATGGGGCGGATTCAAAAGCGTAATGGGCAGAGGTCTTATCATGTTTTCTCTAGGGCTTTTTGCGCAGGAGTTTGGTCAACTTGCTTATAGTTTTTATATTTTTGTACTTGGCATTGAAATTCCTTACCCTTCCCTTGGAGATATTGGATTCTTTGGTACAATTCCCTTTTATATATACGGTTCTTACCTTATTGCGAAAGCCTCAGGAGTAAAGGTTTCATTGAGATCCTTAGCGAACAAGCTTCAGGCGATTATTGTCCCTCTTATAATGTTGAGCGTTGCTTATTTCTTGTTCTTACGTAACTATCCTTTGGATTTTGAAAATCCACTTAAAACATTTTTTGATTTTGGATATCCAATGGGACAAGCAATATATATCTCAATAGGTATACTTACCTATAGTCTTACTAGGAATATACTAGGGGGAATAATGAAAAATAGAATCATGCTTTTGATTATAGCCTTTGCCAGCCAGTTTCTGGCAGATTATTCATTTATTTTTTTTTATGAACAGTATTATCCTGCCAGCATTTTGGACTACATGTATGTTGTTGCGTACTTTTTAATGACGCTTAGTATATTACAGATGCGAACTGTTTTATCTAAGTTACGAGGGAAATAACCTATGGATATTTTTGCCCAAATAGTTGAAAAAATTATTAGGGAGCAAGAAGGGATTATTGGTCCTGTGGCGCTCGAGCAGGCAAGAAAGGTTCAGGGATTAAATGTTGATTGGGAAAAGCATGATGTGAGATTTGATGGAGATCAGAAGACAATTGTTGAGAGGTTGGTTGGGCAATACAGAGAGCTTTTTGGTCAGGCGTCGGTTGAGGTATGCAAAGACGCGGTAAAAGATGTTCTTTCTAAAATTCCCCAAGACCAAAGGCCGCAGTTATTATTGTAGTTTGGGTTTGACAATAAACACAATCTGGATTATTCTTTTGATATGGATATTAAACAGTCCGCCTCGACGATCCATGGCATACTTTATAACTTAGCTACAATTATGGCATCGACTCTTCGACTGGAAGATTTGGGGCACCGCTTGCTCTCTGAACTTCTTTCAGCAATGCGAATAAGTCATGGAGCAATTGTTCTTCTGACGAAAGACAGTAAAATTTACCAAGTATTGCACGAGGGTTATGCTTCAGTCCCTGAATTTGACGAGAAGGAAATAGCAATTCTTTCTGACCAAGTAAAAATTTTAGTTTTTAACGAACTGCCAGAAGGTAAGCTCAAAGATATACTAAAAAAGCTTGATGTTGCCGTTGTAGTATGTTTACGTACCCAAGAGGAAAATATTGGGCTGTTGCTTCTGGGAAGGAAGTTGCTGGGCGGTTTGTATACCCCATACGAAATTCAGGCTCTCAAGATTCTAGCGCCAGAGACAGCTGTCGCGATACAAAACGCCAGGAGTTTTGAAGAAATTCAGAGATTCAATGCGACGCTTGAACAAAAAGTCAGCGACGCGACAGAGGACCTTAGGAACGTCAATGAGGAAGTATATAAAAAAAATGTAGAGCTTGCCAGATTGTCCAAAGAATTGTCGCAGGCAAATGACAAATTAAAAACACTGGATAAGCTAAAAGATGAGTTTTTGTCGCTTGCGTCCCATGAGCTAAGAACTCCAATGGTGGCTATTAAATCTTATATCTGGATGGTTTTACAGGGACGCGGAGGAAATGTAACCGAAAAGCAAAAAGATTATCTAAATATTGCGTATAGATCAACCAATAGTTTGATAGCGCTTGTTAACGACATGTTGAACATTTCCCGTATCGAGTCTGGGAAAATTACTCTTGACCTTAAAAGACTTAGGCTCAATGATCTGGTAAAGGAAGTAGTGACGGAAATGACCCCTCGGGCAAAAGAGTTTCAAATTGAGATTATGGAGACTTTCTCCCCTGCTCTTTCGGAGATTTGGGGAGACTCCAGCAAAATAAAAGAAGTGTTGATGAATTTGATAGGAAATAGTTTGAAGTTTACGCCAAGGGGAGGAAAAGTTACAGTTTCACTCAACCAAAAAGACAATTTTATAGAAACATGTGTTTCAGATAATGGAATAGGGATAAAAAAAGAAGACATGTCAAAACTTTTTCAAAAATTTAGCATGGTCGGGATTACCAAACAAAAAGAGAAAAATATTCAAGGGACAGGACTTGGACTGTATTTATGTAAGCTTATAGTAGAATTGCATGGTGGTAGAATATGGGTAGAGTCTGAGGGAGAAGACAAGGGTTCTGCATTCACATTTTCCGTCAAAGTCGCGAGTCCTCTTTCTTGACAAAACCGTTTTTGTTAACGTACAGTAAATGTAGTATGGATATTGCTTTGACTTTGCCTGGCAGTTTTGGAGGAATAACTCCCCCACCCAACGTACCCGAGGGAAGTTTATTTGTTGAGGGAGTAAAGATCCTTCAGCTTGGAGTTAGCGTCTTTCTGACTATCATAATTCTTCTGTCAATCGGCTATATCCTCTGGGGATCGATTCGCTATATTATAGCAAGGGGAGAGAGAGAAAAAATTCAGTCTGCTCGGGAAAAGATAACATACGCTATCGTGGGGCTTGTTGTCGCGCTTTTGGCATTTTTTGTTGTTGCTATAGTAGGAGATTTTTTCAACGTGCCCTTGTTTTAATCACTCGTTTATCAACTTATAGTAAAATGCCCTCTTGACAAGATTTAAAGATTATGATTACACTAAATATGTTTTAAAAATAAATGAAGAACTTATCTAAATCATCAAAAGGCTTCACATTAATTGAACTTCTTATCGTCATCGCAGTACTCGGTATTTTGGCAGCAGTGGTTTTAGTAGCAATTGATCCGGTTCAGCAGTTGGCTAGAGGAAGAGACGCTGGAAGAAAAACTTCTATTGGACAATTAGGAAGAGCTCTCCAGGCTTATTACACGGTAAGAAGTCAGTACCTAACTAGCGCGGAGTGGACTACAGCTCCAAATCAGTTGGTGTCTGCTGGAGAGATACAAGCGTTTCCAGCTAATCCAGCATATAGTGGTGCTTTCGCTTGTACTACTCCTACAGTCTTTCAGGGGTATTGTTACAATACGGGGTTGGTAGCAGGTACTCCTCAGGCTGTAGTGTATGCTAGGCTGGAATCTAATTCTGAAAACAGTAAGTGTGCCCCAAACATAGCATGGTTTGCTTTCGCAACTAACCAGGGAAGAGCCGGGATAGTCTGTACACCTGCCGCTGACCCCTCTTTGACTCCTACATTTTTGCCCTAGTTTTGCTTTGCCTCCATTTTTTTATTTGGTATTTTTGATGATTAAAATGTTCTTTTCAAATTATGCATAAGCCGAATAAACTCATCCATCTACGCATTAAACAGTTTGTGTTACAATAGGTTTAGAGATGATATTTTTTCTTTTCCTCTTAGGCCTTGCGGTTGGGAGTTTTTTGAATGTTTTGATAGATAGGTTTCCCCGAAATGAATCTCCTTTCAAAGGCAAGTCATATTGCGAGTCGTGCAAAAAGAAACTTTTGTGGTACGATATGATCCCTGTTGTTTCTTTTCTGTTTCTGAAAGGTAAATGTAGATATTGCCGCTCCCCTCTTTCGTTATACTATCCTGTTGTTGAGCTTACTACTGGAGTAATGTTTGTTGTTACAACTTTTTTTGTTCTTAATAATTTTCAATCAAATCTAAATTTTCAATTAAGTCAATTTGTGACACTATTTTACTATTTGTTTATTGTTTCCTCGTTAATTGTTGTATTCTTTGTAGACCTAAAATATGGAATTATACTGGATAAAATAGTATATCCCGGAATTTTTATTTCCCTCTTATACTTATTACTTAATACAAGCTACTTACTACAACATTTAATAGCTGCAACGGGTGCTTTTCTATTTTTCCTCGTGCTGTTTTTGGTTACGCGCGGTCGGGGTATGGGATTTGGAGACGTAAAGCTTGTATTTTTGCTTGGACTTTTCTTGGGACTATCCAAGACGATTTTTGCCTTTTATTTTGCTTTCTTGACAGGCGCGGTTTTGGGGTGCATACTAATTTTATGGGGCAAAAAAAGACTGCGCGGCGACACCATGCCTTTTGGGCCTTTTTTGGTCGCTGGAGCAATATTAGCCGCCTTTGTTGGGGAAAGTCTTCTGGGATTACCTTGGTGGAGCTTCTTATTGTGATGGGTGTTCTTGCGGTTTTGATAGGCAGCTTGATAACCATTCTGGATCCTGTTACGCAGTTGAAGCGCGGTCGCGACGGTACAAGAAAATCTGACCTTTCTCAAATTCAATCAGCCCTGGAGTTATTTAGAGCTGATCATGGCTGTTATCCACATGGTACATGCCTTGCTTTGGCTGCTTTCCCATCTTGTGGAAATAATTTTAGCGCAGGAGGAGTTACTTACATGTCAAGAATTCCCTGCGATCCAATCAATGCCGGGCAACACAAATATACCTATGATTCAACAGGAACAACGTATAATATATATTCCTGTCTTGAGAATATCAATGATCTGCTAAAAGACAACCCCAATAATCCTATATACTGTAACGGAACAACTAACTGGTCCTACACTGTCCGAAATCCATGAAAATTTCCAATGTCCAAAAAGGTTTCACCCTTGTAGAACTTCTTATAGTTATTGCCGTGGTCGGAATATTGGCTGCGATAACAACTGTGTCTTTTGTTGATTATTATCAAAATCAAATAGTGCAGACAGCCGCAAGCGAATTAGTGTCTACTCTTAATCTCGCAAAATCAAACGCGCTCTCCCAGGTAAAGCCCCCAGCATGTGCGGCCCTTGATGGATATAGAGTTGTTATTGCTAATGGCGCTACATATAATTTGGAAGTTGTTTGTTCGGGAACACCAACAACTGTCAATAGCAAGTCTCTCTCCTCTCCTCCAGATTTTACAGGCATGATTTTCCCATCGTCTTTTTTATTTGAAGTGTTAACGGGAAACGTAGTTAATAGCGGGTCTTCAACTATAAATATTTCGGGATACGGAAAAACGCAAAGCATTACCGTGAGCAGTACCGGAGTTGTAAGATGAGAAAACTCAAATATCAGCGCGGGCAGTCTTTGGTTGAGGTTTTGCTTGCATTGGCTGTCGCAGTTCTTGTGATAACAGCTATTACTTCGGTTGTGATTGTCGCGCTGAACAATACTACTTTTAGTAAAAATCAAAATTTAGCCAACGCTTATGCCCAGGAAGGCATAGAGTTTGTCAGAGCGCTTAGAGACAAAAGCTATTCAACCCTTTTGTTATATAACACAAGCGCTCCCAACAGCTATTGTCTTGCCGGGGGCAGCACGGTTCCGGTGGCAAAATCGGGTCCAGACTGCGATGGAGAAGGAAATATCCAGGGAGGATTTATAAGGGAGATTTTTATCCATGAATCTGTTGATTGCGAGCCGGGGGGTGATTTTAGGAGGGTTATCGTGACGGTTTCATGGAAAGACGGTAAATGTACGGGCGGCAACTTTTGTCATAGAGCAAGAATTAATTCCTGTATTGGCAGGGCAGATCAAACAGTCGGACCACCATGAAGAAGAAGTTAGGAATTAGAAGCGGATTTACATTGATAGAGCTTTTGATTGTTGTTGCCATGGCTGCTTCAGTCACGACAATAGTCGTAGGAGTAATTGCATCGACGCTAAGGGGCGCCAACAAATCAATTACAATTAACAAAGTTCGAGAGAATGGCAATTATGCTATTTCTCAAATGTCAAGAACTATAAAGTACGCGAAAACAATTGAGGGAGGAAAGGTAAATATAACCGACCCTTCATGGAGTTGTCAAAATATACCCCAAGCCCCCACCCCTACTCCAGTTCCAATACATTATAAATTTGTAAATGTAACCGCGTTTGATGGAACGTCATATGTTTTTGGTTGCGATGAGGTGAACAGCACAATTCTGATGAACGCGAGCGAGATAATTGACGCGGGACCCACAGGTTCTGTTACTTTAATCCCAGGCTCCTGCTATTTTACCTGCAGTAAGGGATTTATTGATACTCCTGCGGTTGGAATAAATTTTATATTGAGCTCCAAGACCTCGAGTGCTTTGGTTGAAAGTCAGGCAACGATTCCATTCTCAACTTTTATAAAGGGGAGGAATTAAGGTAGTTGACAAGTTCGCAAAACTTGTTATGCTAAATATATGGATGGTCAAAAAGGCCAGGTTTTTCTTATAGTTCTTATGGCTATGGTTATTGTTTTCACAGTCGGCTTGTCTATAGCCTCAAGGAGTATTGTAACTGTCAGGACCACAAGAGAGGAAAGAGATTCCCAAAGGGCTTTGTCTGCGGCAGAGACAGGGATTGAAAGATCACTTCGAACAGGTACTAGTATATCAGCACCGGTGGCTTTTAGCGGAGACCCAGGTACGAAGTATACAACAAGTGTTGATGATGTTGACGGAACGCAGATTTTGATAAACGGCGGCAATCTTATCCCCAAAGATGAAGGAGCGGATATATGGCTGGTGCCCCACGACAGCAATAACGATCCAATCTTGGTTAGTCCATGGAATGGAAATTTGAGAATTTATTGGGGATCAGCATCGGATGTTTGTGATCCTAGCCCGGCCGTAAATACCATGGCAGCTATTGAAGTTGCTATAGTCTATGATTCTGATCCTTCACCTGTAACTGAGCATACACTTACCCGTGCTGTTTATGATCCATGTGGTCCGCCAGTGAATAGAAGAGGCAATAATAGCTTTGTAGCAGCGCAGAATGGAATTTTTACGTTTGGCGGAGCTAGCTTTTCTCATCGAACCCCCCTTATTAACATCAGCTCAGGATTTGTTATAAGAGTAGTGCCCCTTTACTCCAGCGCTAATATGGGAGTTACCTCAAGTAATCCGTTACCCTCTCAGGGAACAGTTGTTGATTCAACGGGCGAGTCGTACGGAACGTCGCGCAAAATTAGAGTCTTTAGGGGTTTTCCGAGCTTACCTTCTCAGTTTTTTTTGTATGGACTTTTTTCACCATGAGTGCTAAATCTTTCGGACTTGATATAAGTAAAACATCGATAAGAGCGGTATCCTTGCTTCGTCAGAAAAACGGTTTTTTGCTGGAGTCTTCATCAGTGATTTCCAGTCCTACAAAAGGAATGACATCTTCCTCTCTTATCGACGAACAGGAAATGACCGCGGCACTAAAGCATGTTGTATCAAACGCTAAAATAAAATCTAAAAATGTAAATATTGCTCTGCCAGAAGACAAAGTATACACAAGTGTTGTGGAACTTCCAGCTCTTTCTGATAGTGAGATTGCGTCGGCTCTTAAATGGGAAGCAGAGCAGTATATCCCGGTTCCACTTTCTGAGATACATCTTGTTTGGACACTTCTTAGAAAAGACGAGAGGGCCAGAGTTTTGATGATTGGAGCTCCTATATCGTTAATTGGCCGATATCAAAAAATTATAGGAGCAGCTGGACTTAATATTTCTTCTATAGAAACAGAAACACTTTCCGTTATAAGAGCTTTGGTACGCGGGAAATTTCCTCACGCGATTATTATAAATGTCGCGGAGGAGATTTCGTCTTTGGCAATAGTTAACGAGGGGGTTCTTATGTTTACGTATTCAATTCCGATTGGGGGCAAAGCGATAAATCGCGCTTTGGAGCTGGATTATGGATTGAGTAATGCGCAGTCTGAGGAATACAAGATGACTTATGGAATATCCAAGGAAGGCTTGGGTGATAAAATCAGACAGGCTGTAGAGCCGGTACTTTTTTCTATTTTAAATGAGACTAAAAAAGCATTAGATTTTTACACACAGAAAAACAAGGAAAGTTCTCCAATACAGCAAATAATTCTTTCTGGAGGAACCGCGATTATACCGGGAGTTGATCTTTTTTTTGCGGAAAATATTGGAATAGAGACAGTTATAGCTGATCCATGGCAAGTGCTTGTCGATAAAAACGTCCCAAAAGAACTGCTAGAAGAAGCGTCTTCGTATACGATCGCGGTTGGTCTTGCCATGAGAGCCTATGAGTAAAGAAATTAATCTTGTTTTACAGGAGGGCATAGAAGAGTTAAAGCAGAAAAGAAAACTCAGGAGATTTAGAATCGCTGCTGTTTCTTCGCTGATTGTTGTGTTAGTAATCTCACTGTCTTTGTACCTGCTGAAATTAAACCTAAGCTCAGGTTTAGAGGAAAGAAAAAACTCTTTATTGAGCCAACTTGATCCTCTTAGAAATAAAGAAGCCAAGCTTAAAATTGTGAACGATAGAATAAGAAATATTTCGTCTATACAGGGAACAAGAAAAGATATTTCTAAAATTGTCGATGAGATTCTAACCGCTATGCCAGAGCAAATGTCAATTGAAAATTTAGAATTTGAAGAAACATCAGTTCTTTTAGAAGCGTCATCTAACTCTTTAGTATTGATAGATGACTTCATAAATAATTTAATCGAAATGGGAGAACAAAAAAGAGTTGTGAGAACTATGATATTAGATTCTTTGGGTTTTGACGAATTGCAGGGGTATTCAGTTTCTTTAAATATAAGCTTGATTTAATATGGGAAATAGATACGGAAACATAGATATAGAGACATTAAAATTTTTGTACGAGCGTTACAGAGAGTATATTATTCCCTCTCTTATAATTTTGGTATCCTTTTTGCTTTTTGCCAGAATTATTTTACCTTCTATTTTTGATGTTTTGGAAGCGCGGGAAACGCAAAAATTGGAACTCGATAAGCTAGCGAATATGGAAAATAAAATAGGACTTCTTCAGGATGCTGATGAATCAATTCTGGATTCAAGATTAGATCTTGTAAGCAGCGCCCTGCCAATAAAAAAAGACTTTTTGGCGATTCTAAATGCTGTGTCCTCAAGTTCTGAGAAGTCTGGTGTTTCTATTTCCTCCTTTAAGCTTTCAGTCGGAAGTTTGTCAGAGACCGAAGAAGCAGAAATTCCAACCCTTCAAGTAGAGTTGTTTGTCAATGGGTCAGCCCTGGCAGTAAATGATTTTATGAAAATACTAAACACAACATTGCCAATATCAGAGATAAGTAATGTTTCCGCATCTATAAATGAATCGCTGGTAAAAATTAATTTTTATTACAAAACCTTGGTACGTTCAGTCCCTGACGACAGTCTTCCTCTTTTTCCTGTTTCACCCGAGGGCGAAAAAGTAATTTTAGAATTATCAAACAACTATAGCTTACCGCAATCGTCTTTGTTGGATTTAGATTCGTCGGCTACTTCTTCTTCGACTACTATCAACCCTAACCCTTTTGAATAAGAATATCTGGGCGGAGACTCTTCGTTATCTTTTCTGACTGTTTTTGTCTCCAATCGTCTATTTTTCCGTGGTGACCGGAGAGCAGGACTTTGGGAACCTCAAGTTTTTTATATTTTCTTGGTTTTGTGTACTGAGGATATTCAAGGTAGGGTGAGAAAGATTCATTTTCTGTTACGCCTTTTTTAAGAACTCCTTTTTTTAGTCTGACCACAGCATCAACAATTAACATCGAGGGAATTTCACCGCCCGTCACAACAAAATCACCAATAGACAGTTTTTCATCTACGAATTTTTCTATACGGTTGTCTACTCCTTCATAGTGACCACAGACAATAATAAGATGTTTTAGTTTGGATAATTCTCTTGCGATTTTTTGATTAAAGGTTTTACCTTCAGGAGTTAGTAAGACAACTTTTTGCTTCTTCCAGGCTGTATTTTTAGTTTTTGAGATAGCCTTCTCTAAGACATCAACTTTAAGTATCATTCCCTGTCCTCCCCCATATGGTGTATCGTCCACCGTCTTGTGTTTTCCAATTCCAAAATCTCTGATATTCACATATTCAATCGATACTTTCTTTTTGTCAGTTGCGTTTTTAATTATAGAAGAATCAAATGGTCCCTTGAACATTTCCGGGAATAGAGTAAGGATTGAGATTTTCATAAACCCTTTTTAGGAAGAAGATTCTGCAAGGGTTATATTTATTCTTTTATTTTCTTTAATAGCTATTATTTTCACCACATTTCGTATTGCCCTTATTACCTTTCCATTTTTTCCTATGACTTTTCCCATGTCGTTATCAGCTACTTTTATTGTGAAATTTATCATACCGTCTTCTT
>MFNO01000015.1 GCA_001782075.1 Candidatus Levybacteria bacterium RIFCSPHIGHO2_01_FULL_38_26 | reverse complement strand
ATGGTATCACAGGTGCTGCATGGCTGTCGTCAGCTCGTGCCGTGAGGTGTTCCCTTAAGTGGGGAAACGAGCGCAACCCCCATCCAATGTTAGATTATTCATTGGGAACAGGTCCGATTTACATCGGACAGGAAGGAGGGGAAGACGTCAAGTCAGCACGGCCCTTATACCCTGGGCTACACACACACTACAATGGCGAAGAACAATGGGCTGCAAGCCGGCAACGGCAAGCTAATCCCTGAAATTTCGCCTCAGTTCAGATTGGGGGCTGAAACTCGTCCCCATGAAGTCGGAATTGGTAGTAATCGCGGATCAGAATGCCGCGGTGAATACGTTCTCGGGTCTTGTACACACCGCCCGTCAAGGCAGCAAAGTCGGTAGTAGCCGAAGTGCCACTTTTGTGGTACGAGGCTAAGACTGGTGATGAAGCTTAAGTCGTAACAAGGTATCCCTAGCCGAAGCTGGGGATGGATCACCTCCTTTCTAAAAACAAAAATTCGTAAGGATAACCGTTTTTGGATCGGGGAAGACACCTAACCCCTCCGATTTAATCGGAGGAAATCCTAAATACGAAATTCGAAATCCGAAACAGTGTTTGGGATTATTGGGAGAAAGTGTATAAAGGCACCAAGCGGTGATCAGCGCTTGATTGTATCCGCTAACACTTAGGATACAAAAGATTCTGGTCGTTTTCCTACCACTTCTTGATCGAAAAAATAAAAACCACCCCAAGCTTGTCGAAGGGTGGTTTTTTGTTATAATACATCTTGTGAAAATTGCCTATTTTACTGACACTTTTTATCCGGATCTAAACGGGGTTACGATATCGGTTGACAATTTTGCAAAATTATTAAGAAAAAAAGGGCATACCGTTTATATTTTTGCTCCCCAAATAAAGGGTGGCGATAGAAAAAAAGATAAAAACATAATAAGATTGCCATCAATTAAAATTCTCTCAAATACAGAGCCAAACATATACATGCCTCTAATCTGGCCGAACAAAGAGTTTCGGAAAATGTTTTCAGAAGACTTCGACATTATCCATGCCCATGGAAATGGATTGTATTCGCTTCTTGGATATTTTATTGCAAAAATCAAAAGGAAACCATTTGTCATGACATTTCATGTAATGCATACTCATTACGGTCACTATATTTTTAAGGGCAAAGTAATAAATCCCAAGATGATCTCAAAAATACTTAAGATATTTGGGCAGCGTTGCAGGGCAATGTTTGTACCTTCTCTAAAAATGAAGAATGAGCTTATCGGGTATGGATTGAAAAAGGAAATATATGTAACGCCTAATTTTTTAGAATTAGAAAGATTTACGGTTAATAAAAAAGGTTATCTCCATAAATATCTCGATCTACAAATGGACGTTCCGATTATTTTAACTGTCGGCAGAATCGGCAAAGAAAAAAATATTGATTTTATCCTTAAAGTTTTTAAAGCAATTTCCAAAAAAGATAAAAAAAGTCATTTGGTAATTGTAGGGAAAGGTCCTGAGAAAGATAATCTAGTACTTGAATCAAAAAGACTTGGAATAGCAGATAGGACTCATTTTACAGGCGTGATTGATTACGATTATATGCCATTTGTCTATAAAGATGCGGATGTATTTACCTTTGCTTCTTATACGGAAACCCAAGGAATTTGCGTATTGGAAGCTGCCGCATCAGGACTACCGTGTGTGGTTAATGATGATTTAGCTTTTAAAGATGTAGTAATAGATAATGAAAATGGTTATTTACTGTCACTTGACGAGAAAATTTTTGCCGATAAAATTCTTCTGCTTCTTAAAAACCAAAAATTAAGGGATCAGATGTCTAGGAAATCAATGAAGATAGCCTCGCAAAACTTTAATCCAGAATTAATAACAGGAGAGTTGGTAAAAATTTACCATAAATTATGAGAAAGGTTGTTGTTATAGTTGAAACAGAGGAGAGAATGGAAAGAATTTGGAAATCGATAATGGAATTGGACAAACTTTTTAAGTTAGTTAAATTTGTTAAAAAAGTATCAATACAGGAGCCCGTTCAAGAAGGAATGATATTTTATGACGTGACTGGGATATTATGGATCCCGATTCCAATAAAACACAAGATAACAACTATTAAAGAGCACGAAAAATTTGCAATCGAAGCATATCTTCCCTTAAAAAGCGGAAAAATGTTTCAAACGATTTTGGTAAAAGATATGGGAGGACATAGGAAAATTGAGATGGAGATAAAATTTAATATAGATTTTCCGATTTTTGATATAATTTTTGGCTATATTTTAGAGCTTAGACTAATGCAGATGATAAAGGAGACTTTTAAAAATATAGAGAGTTACTTAAATAACAAAGAAGGAGTAACAAAGATAAGGTTTAGCAAGATTGTAGAAAAATGATTAAAAATACATTTATATCTGTTGTCGTGCCCTCGTACAATGAAGAAAAATATCTTCCTGATTGTCTAAAAACCATATCTAATCAAAGGTTTCCAAAAAATGAATATGAAGTGATAGTTGTTGATAATAATTCGACAGACAACACTTCTCAAATCGCAAAAAAATTTGGCGCGAAAGTTGTTTTGGAAAAGAGGCAGGGATATGTTTTCGCTCTTCAGAAAGGGATGGAGGAAGCTTTGGGAGATATTATTGCAGTAACAGACTCCGATACAAATGTAAGTTCCAATTGGCTTGAGGTAATTAGAGAAGCGTTTAAAGACCCCAAAATAGTTGCCATAACAGGGCGAGTAAAGCTTGATATCAAACCAAAGTTTATAAATATTTCAATAGGCGCATTGTATACGATGTTTTTGCATATTGGTTCATTTATCGATAGACCGAATTTAACCGGATTTAATTTTGCTGTTCGAAAAGATGCTTTTTTGAAAGTTGGTGGTATTAATACGATGTTTGAAATGAGTCCGGATGTGGATCTGGGTATAAGGCTTAAAGAAATAGGAAAAGTAAAAGTGGTTAATAGTTTGTCTGTCTTGACATCTGCTCGCAGATGGGAGGAGAGGTTTGTGCCTACATTGTGGGAATACACAAAAGGCTATGTTTATACTACGTGGTTTCGAAAACCTCCTAAAGTCAAGCAAGAGCCTGTCAGATAAATGGTATAATTTTTGTATATGAGCGAAGGAATAGGTTCGCAACCGGAGGAGTCGCAAGCTCTGCCTGTTCCAGAAAGTAAAAGAGAAGCCAATCGGTGTTTGTTTATCTCTGGAGCACTGGCAACAACAGCTGGAATTGCCGGGATTAAAGAAAGCCTTCGGACTGAATATGGTATAGAAAATGTAGAGGCATTTGGTTCTATATTTTGCTCGGATCCTCAAAACCCCAGGCGTTTTGAGCAAATGGCTGATTACATTCAAAGCAATTCAAAGGATGGACTGCATGTCGTAGCATATTCACTTGGCTCATCAGAATTGCTTCAAGCAATAAAACTAATTGTTAAAAAAGATCCTAATTTTTTTGAGAAAAATGAAAATACAAAAAACTTACATATCAGTCTTGTATCGCCTAGCGGATTTAATAAAGGAGTAATAGGAGGATTGAGGTATTTTGGTAGAGTTTTAAAATTTGTTCGAAATGAAGGTGGTAGGGAGGTACCGCCAGGAATCTTTAAACCTAAGGCACCGCATCTTGGGATAAACGCATTAACTGCTTTTCCTCTTGCTGGGATAGAACCTGAGGAATTAAATGAGGCCTTAAGACTGGCTATGCCGAAATTGTCGCAAGGCATAGACAGAGAAGGTATAGAAAAAGTTCCGCTTGAGAAAGGGCAGAGGTATTTGGACAAATTAACTGATGAGGAAAAGAAGACGGTCAAATTATACAGCGAAATGTTTCGATCGGCAATAGACAACAGGAATTATAAAGCGGTAGCTAATCTTGTAGAGAGGTATGGAGAGGTATTTAAAAACCCGTTATGGAAGGTGTTTGGGGGAGATTTTGAATCAACAAAGACTCCAATGATTGAGCAAACTAAATCTATAGTTGGAGGATACATAGGGCTTCTAAGAACTTTAAGAACTTTAGTTGATGCTTTTGGGAGCGCGCCTATGAAAGAGTTGGCAAAACTTAAAGAGAAAGGTGTAAAAATGGATTTTGTTATTCCCGAATATGATATATATATGAAGCTTGATCAGGCAATTAAATTTTTTGAAGGACCAGAAAAATCAAGTAATAATATAAGAATGATAGAGGGAGCAGCTCATTCGTATGGCGCGCCAAGCAGAGAGCAGTTTGCAGGAACTGTCAGGCCATCTTCTGATAATTCTACTGCTGGTTAATTTACAGCTTGCTTGTTAAAATGAGGCAAATTCTGCTATACTCTGGATGGTTAGGCGACACGTGAAACGTGTCAGCCGCGTTTGACGCGGCGCGGTGGCGAAGCGGTAACGCAGCTGTCTGCAGAACAGCCATTCAGCGGTTCGAATCCGCTCCGCGCCTCATCGTCACATCACTTAAATTGCTCCATTAAACACTTATCCCTCTTGATTTGAAATGGTATAATTAGGGTGTAAAATAATAAAAAAAAGGAGGCTAAATATGGTAGCAGTAGCAGAAAAAAAAATATATAGAATGGATCATAATGCCGTAGAAAAGAACAGAGCTTTTTGGCAAGACTGGGAAAAGCTTGATTTAAGAAAAGGGTATCCCGTGGGCGAGAAGGGAACTTTGTTGTACCAAAATGAAGGGCCGAAACCTTCTAAGCCCAATGTTGTTGATAAAGGTGTTGGTTTGTGGCAGATAGGAAATAATATTACTTTTCCAATCTGGGCAGGTGTTACTGGAGCTGGGATTTTTTTTGCATCCCCTGCGGTAGCTTTAGTTGGTCTTGGTGGCGCAACGTACGATGGAGTTCAAAGAGAAGTAGGTTATAAATATCTAAGATCAAAGGAGAGAAAAGCAGAGAGAGAGGCGGAAGCTGTTCAAGCGCAAGTAATAGCAGAATCTCAACCAAAACAAGTAACAATATTTGATAGAATTAAATATGCTAAAAAAATTCTATTGCCAGATAAAAAGACTATATACTACAGAAAGCAACCTCAATTACAAGGAGTTTAACAGAATAGAATTGATATGGCAGGATTAGAACAAGAAAAAAGTTTTGGGGAAAGAAATGGTGAGAGGGTGAGAAATGTAAGTCTTTTGTTTATGGCTGTTGGACTTGTACCGGGTTTAAACTTTTTGATTTTTCCATCGCTTGTAGTTGCGGGTGGGGGAGAAGCTGTCAGAAGAGTCAGCAAGCCAAAGCAACCGCAATATGCAGGCTAATTATAAAAGCTATGAAAACAGAAGAATTGCACAGAAAAGAGGAAAAACGAGATTCTCATGAGCGCAATAGGGAAGGAAAGGTAGATAAATTAGTGGATCAAGGTGAATGGGAAAGGCTTGGTGAAGATCCTGAGTTTTTGGATATGTCTGTTGAATCAAGAATAATTACTACAAGAAGGGCTGTTGGCAATGCTATTAAAAATTTAGAAGAGCCCTTTTACGATCAGGTAAGAACAGATCCCTCGGGAGCAGAGGTAATATTAGGAAAAATAAAACATTTACGCTTTGTGAGGACATCACTTGGTCAAGAGCTTGTAAAGAACATTAAAAACCAGATAGTTCCAAAAACACCTGTCAAAAAAGCCGCGTAAGATTTCTTTGTAAAATTCAACTTCGGTGTAGTATAATATGTTTTTGTAATGGGTCGGTAGTTCACCGGTAGAACGGTCGCCTAAGGCGACAAGTAGGTGGAAGATAAGTTTTACGTTTACGTTTTAAAAAGCTTAAAAAACGGTAGATTTTACACAGGATCGACAAACAACTTAAAACGCAGATTATTTGAGCACAATATTGGTCAAACTAAATATACCAAAGGCGCTGGACCGTTTGAACTAATTTATAAAGAAGTTTATAATACAAGATTAGAAGCTAATAGAAGAGAAAAATTTCTAAAAACAGGAAAGGAAAGAGAACTTTTAAAACAAATTTTGGGCACGTAGTTCACTGGTAGAACGCTTCACTGATAATGAAGAAGTAGATAGTTCGATTCTATCCGTGCCCACAGGCAGAGCAGTCGCCTGAGGCGACAGGTCAATGGTTCGATCCCATTACCACCCACAGGGTTAATTCCTCTTAATTACCTTTCCAGACTAAGCCAATTGACTAATTTTAATAATTTGTTAATCTATATAAAATGCCACAAATAGAAAGAATATTAATTGCAAATAGAGGCGATGGGGCCAGGAGAATTGCCGCGACAGTAAAAGAGATGGGAAAAACTCCGGTAATGCTTTACGCACCGGATGACAAAGATGGTCTTCATGTGAAAGAAGCAAGCGAAGCGCATGAGACACCAAGTTATAGGGATATTAAAGGTATTCTTGGTGTTGCAAAGAGGGCTGAGGTTGACGCAATTCATCCGGGGTGGGGATTTGTATCTGAAGATCCAAATTTCCCAAAAGCATGCCGGAGAGCAGGAGTTTTATTTATTGGACCAACAGAGGGTTCTATGAGACAAATTGGGAACAAAGAGAATGCTAAGCGAATAGCAAGGAAACAAGGAGTACCAATAATTGAGAGTTCATCAAGAGTAAAAAAATCAAATATTGTAGAGTGGGCTGAGGAAAACGGATTGAGAAATGATGAATACAGTTCCCCCGTCATGCTAAAAACCGCGAAAAGCGGAGGTGGAAGCGGAAATAGAATAGTATATAGAATGAGTGATCTTGAAGAGGAAGTAGAGGAACTTAGTAAAAGTTCAAGCAGGCTTTGGGGAAGATCAAGGGTCTTTGCGGAAAAACTTGTTCGAGATCCAAGACATATTGAGGTTCAGGTTTTTGGTGATGAAAAAGGCAATTACAGACATTATGGAACAAGGGATTGCAGCATTCAATATGGAAATCAAAAATTGATAGAAGAGGCACCGGCACCTTTTTTGAGTCGGGAGCAAAGAGATTTGATTCATGAATATGCTTTAGCAATAGCAAGGGCTGTTGACTACACAAGTGCAGGGACAGCAGAATTTTTGATGGATCAAAATGGAGAATTTTTATTTATGGAATGGAATCCGAGACTTCAGGTGGAACACGGTGTGACGGAAATGATAACCAATATGGATCTAGTGAAGCTTCAGATATTGGCCGCGGAGGGAAAGAGGCTGCCCGCGCAAAGAAGTATAGGGTTTAGGGGATCCGCAATTGAGGCAAGGATTGACGCTATGACTGTTAATAAATATGAGCCAGAAAAGCTTGTAGCAACAGGAGGAGCAATAGAGAAAATTGTTTTTCCGAAAGGTGAGAATATACGGGTTGATCATGCTCTTGAAGAGGGGACAGATATAAATTTGGTTTATAACCGTACTCAGGCAAAAGTATTGGCATGGTCTGAGGATCGGGATGACGCAATAAAGAGTTTGGATATGGCTCTGGATGATTTTAGGATTGATGGTGTTGAGACTACAATACCACTTCTTCAGGCGGTTTTGTCGAATAAAAGGTTTATTGAAGGCACACATACCACGACATTCTTTAATGAAATGTTGAAAGAGATGGCTCAAAGGAGAAAATTGGAAAAAGAAATGGCAGCGGCAATTGGCGCGAGCGTAGCGTTTGCGCTTCAAAATAATCAAGACAATACGTATACAGAGGCTCGTCAAAATTCATTTGACCCCTGGAGACTTGCCGGCCGGTTGAATCAGATGAGAGGATTTAGTAGTAAGTAATTTAAATTTGCGAAGAATTTATTTTTATTGTAAGATTTTTTTATGTCGAAAGCTGGAGAAACTTTTTTCACCTCAGTTGGCTGTATGGATGGGAGAGTGCAGGAACCGATTGCTGAGTTTGGCAGACAGAAGTTTGGTGCACAGTATCCGGACACCATTACAGAAGCTGGAATAGTTGGTTTGTTAGCACAAGAATCCCCAGATCAAAATTTGGTCAACTCAATTAAAAATAAACTTGATATCTCTCTTCAAAAGCATCATTCAAGAGGCATTGTAGTTCACGGTCACCAAGAGTGCGCGGGAAATCCGGTC
>MFNO01000014.1 GCA_001782075.1 Candidatus Levybacteria bacterium RIFCSPHIGHO2_01_FULL_38_26 | reverse complement strand
ACAGAGTACCAGCTGCCAAAAGCCGTAATTACTGTTGATGGACAACCTTATGAGTCTTCTGAAAGCTTATTTGTAAATTTTGATGATGAGTTTTTCTTTGATGCCAAACAGTCATTTTCTTCTTCTGAAATTACCGAATACACGTGGGATTTGGGCAACAAAGTTTTAGGAAAAGACGCCTCTTTTATATACGAATACCCGGCAAACCCTTACTCTGCATATCTGATTTTACGAATTACAAATGCTGACGGATTTATTGCTGACAGCTTTGTTGAACTAAAGGACGAGGAGTTGTTTCCTAAAAACGAAGTGGTAAGACAAAACTCAAATGTGGATTTCAGGATAGCTACAGCAATTGTTATAGGAATTTTTTTGACTTTAATAGGTTATTTTTTGGTAAAGAAAGTTAAAAAAGGTATCTCAAGTTAATCCTAAACCCTCTATTTCTTAAATCATTTCTGGGATTCCGGGGTGGGCTTGTGATTTGTTTTTTGGATTGTTAATTCAACCCTTCCAAAAAAATCCCTGAAAGTTGTCTTTTTCTATTGACTTGAAATTGACTGGCAATGCGAATATAATCCACAGCAATATGTCTGCTGAAAGAAGAATAGAATTGCCTGATGAATATTCGTGGAAAGAACTAGATTCAATAAAAGCGAGGTTTCCAATGCCGCAAAACTGGTTTTTCAAAGAGGCAGTTGCTCCAGGAACAAAAGCATTTTTTATTTCGCGTGAGCCAATACAAGGGGACTCTTTCACTGCCTCTTTGGCGGGGATGAGATATAAAACTAATCGTCCTGAAGGATTTTTCACCACCGGCCTATCGATAAATGTATTCCCTGATTTTTATAGAAGAATGAGAAGGAGTCCGGCTGCTGTGGCAAGAGAATTTATGAATAATTCACCAAAAGAACTGACTCCAGAAAGTAGGGTCTCTTTTGTTAGAGACAGTGCGATAACAACACTAAGAAGGTTTTTTCGATCCGATGTCCCTGTAATTATGGGAAGAAAAATGGGGCCAACCAACTATTACATAGAATTTAGCGCGAATACTTCCACTCAAACTTTATATACCATGATGTTTGAAACACCCTCTGACAAATGGGAAAACGACATAGAAATTGCAAGGATGATGATTGAGAATAGACAGCTCGATCAGAGTGTTTAGGGGGAATGCTGTTGATTTTAGATTATTAAATCAATCCTCTGTGACTGTCCCCAGTATTCTAAATAACTTATATTTTAAGAAGAGAATACTCCTTTTTTTATATACTGCTTGATCAGCGATTGGTAAGGAATATTAATCTCGTTTGCTTTTTCTTTGAGCCGATTCAAAAGGTATTCGGGAATGCGTATTGAGATTGAGCGGCTTGTTGGTTTGAGATCAGGAAAACTAATCCTCTCCATATCACTGGGTTCGTAATATTCAGACAAATCAAGATTGTACCAAAATTCTTCCTCAGCATCTTCATTTTTGAACTTTGGTAATTTAAGCGGTTTTTTTATATAGATACACCTCCTTTTTGTTTATTTTCCTGGCAGATATAATTCTAATTTTTCCTTTACGTTTTGTAAAAACTACAAATAGTAACTTACCTTTTTTTGTTTCTCCTACGATTCGAAATCTTTCTTCTCCTTTAGAATGCAACTTATCCTTAAACGTCTTTTTTCTATTGTCAAAAAAAACTTCTTCCGTTTCTTCAATAGTCAGTCCATGCTTTTTAGGCTTATTAATATTTCCTTTATCCCATTCAAATTCTAAAACACTCTTGTCAATTCGCATGTATATACTAAAGTATACATTACTTGTACCGTTTGTCAAGGGATTCAGAGCATAAATGGGAAATGGTGTTGATTGTTTTGGAATCCGTTAGCTCTGCTTTGTTTCGGGGGGCGGATTGCTGACGAGTTGTTGTGGTGGTGGGCTTTGCTGCATCTGCGGTTGTTGATTTGGAGTCTGTTGCATATTCGACTGGGGTGGCGGAGTGGCTTGAATTGGAGGCACATTTTGAACAGGTTGGGGTTGCTGATTTGGATTCATATTGCCTTCTCCTATATATTGTGATTTTCCAAATCCGAGAATCGGATAGCCGATAAAGTTAAAAATTCCAAGCATTACTATCCCAAACATCGTGCTTCTGCCAAACATTTTTGCCAGAGATACAGCCACCATAAATGTAATAATTATATTTACAATTGGAACAATATAAAGAATCAGCCACCAGCCGGGACGGCCTGCGATTACCAAAAACATATAGAGATTGTAAATTGGGATTAGAGCTGCCCAGCCCGGTTTTCCCGCTTTTACAAATATTTTCCACATTGAAACAGCAACGACAACAATGGAAATTAAATAAATAAACGGCATTAAAAAAGTTAAAGGTGGATATTCTTGAGACACTATCTCTAAGCTAGAGTATTTTGATGTTGTTGTCAAATCTATAACCTTGCTCCGCTCACCTTGTCACAGTATACCCGAAATTGTGAATATAATTGAGACTTTTGAAAACCCGGGCTGGATTGGACAGCTGAAGGAAAGGTGTAAAGAAATCAAGCTGCTACACAAAAGGTAGATATTACTCGTTTGTAAATAACCTTAAATAATCTTTGTATCGAAACTCACGCCCATACTCTACGTCTTTATCTCTTTGTTCTAGTATGTTAAGCTGTATTAACTTTTGAACTAATTCGTTTGATTGAGTTCGAGACAATCCCGTCCATCCTTCTACTTTCCGAACACTTATAATTGGTAACTTGTAAAGATTTTCTAGAACTGTCATTCCAGTTTTTGCACGCCTACCAAGAGACTGGATTTTTATAGTATCCTTTTTAGTTAGGTCATTAATCTTCTTTGATACTTCAATTGCTTCTGCTGCAATAATTGCTATTCCATCAAGGAAAAAATCTAACCAGACTGCAATTTCACCATTCTCACTATGATAGGTGTTAAGTGCATCATAATATGCTTGTTGATTATTCAAAAAGTATTCAGATAGGTATAAAACTGGTCTCTCAAGAATACCTAATTTACAAAGATAAAAAGTAGTCAATAATCTTCCTGTTCTTCCATTTCCATCAAGAAAAGGATGAATAGTTTCAAACTGAGCATGTACCAAGGCCGCTTTAATTAACGGTGGGTATTCATCTTCTGAATAAAGAAACTTTTCTAGATCACCTAAAGCACTTACCATTCCTGCTGGAGGTGGAGGAACAAACTTCGCGGTATTTGGAGATCCTCCTCCTATCCAATTTTGTGATTTGCGAAATTCTCCCGGAGTTTTACCTGGTGCATCTATTGTTCCTTCAAGAAGTACTCTATGGACTTCGCTTATGAACCTTAAAGAGAGAGGTAATTCTTCTACTCTTTTTAAACCATAATTCATCGCTTTTATATAGTGTAAAATTCTATCAACATCTTCTGGTAATTTATTATCTATTTCAGCCTCCGTCTTAATAACATCTACCATTGTTGCTCTTGTACCTTCTATTTCGCTCGACCTCGATGCTTCCTTTCTTATATACATAAAGATAAAGAAATCAAGATCGGGGAGTAATTGCGTTATACCATCTAATTTTCCTACCATAAGAGATGCTTTAGCGTGTAGCTGTTGTGTTTTTGCGTTTAGATTAACGCCCTGAATTGGAGGAAACTTATCAGGAATAAACGCAGTATATCCAGTGGGTTGTTTGATTAATTTACCAATTTTCATTATTTATGACTCCTAACATCTTAATTGGACTTGTTAGGATTATAGCATCAAAACCTTACAACTGTCAATATCATGTTAGGGTTAATTTTGAGGCTAAGTTAGAAAAGTGGTTATAATAAGGGCGTCTCACGTATACTAAATTTGAACCTGGCTCCACTTGATAGAAAGCGAGAGAACGTATTTCCTTACTGAAACGCAACCCATTCACCTATATTTACCTGCCTAATATGGATAATTCAACGCCAAGCACGATTAGTGAGACAGACAAGGAAAACCCACTGTATCCCCTTCAACTACATAACATTGCAAACGCTAAAACCGAAGAAGAATTGAGAACGGCAATCGAGCAATCAGTTTCAGGCCTTAACAACAGCGACGAAAAAATTGTTTTGTGGCAACACCAGAAGGCAGTCAAAGAGTTCCTTAGTGACCCTACCAACGTTGAAAAAGGAAACAAAATGGCCGAAACAGTACAAAAATGCGCCAATTTGATAGCAGTCCGTAGCGGAAACAAACTTAGAAGTTCAGTTTTAGAGGTAGATAAAGATTCAGTCCGTGAGGTGAGGAAATCATTGATTACACAGTTTCAGGCGGCGGGTATCGCGGAACTCATGCTCGTTGATTTAGCCATAAGTTCATACTTTCGCGCATTAAATACAAATAGGGCTTACGGGTTGCTATTAAACAATGGCATGAGGTCAGACGCGCCACAGGAACAAATAAACTTTTATAAAGAACTTGGAAGACAAATCGAGTTTGCAAATAAGCAATTCGCCACCGCGCTAACGCTTCTTAAAGAATTCAAGCAGCCGCCTATTAAAGTAAAAATTCAGACAAAAAACGCCTATGTAGCTGGCAACCAACAGGTGAATCAATACGGAAACAACGGCCAGGGATAGGTTCAACAAGCCGACGCAAAACAGCAAGCTGTTAATGATTTAGGAAAAAATATGAGTAAGTTAACCATCGAAGAATGCCAGAAAATCGCAATTTCAGAGATTGCCCGCCAATGCCACGGAACGAGTACAACAATCGAAGTAAACAATCAAATCATAAATCTCATAAAGAGCGCGTGTAACTACGGGGGTTGGCGGTATTGGTTTCAATGTCCTGGTTGCAATAGCAGAATTGGTGTCTTATATAGAAAACCTCTAGAGATCCTGTTCCTATGCCGACATTGTCAAAACCTAACCTATCAATTGACGAGATATCGACGTTCACGACAAGAAGTATTTATGAGAGCAGTTCATAAAATAAGAACAGCTTTGCTTTAGAAGCGAAAAAAATTGTTAAATTAAGATAGCGAGGACTCTACCTAACGCTTATCTTTTTCACTCACCATTCTAAATTTACCAGTTATTGAACCGTCGGATTTCAACAAATACGCACCAGAAAGTCCTTGCATTTTTCCATGCTCTTCCCCAAAAACACCCTTTTCACCCATTAACATCCATATCAACGAGAGCTTATTCTTAATAAGAAATTTGACAAATGATGTTTTTTCAACTGCTAATATTGAATTGCCACCTTCTTTCAATGACAAATCAGCACAAATTATTTGACCTTTTTTATCTATCCAAAAACCATCTTGCCCAGACTGTCTAATCTTCATGTATTGAATTAGCCACTTAGACGGTAGAGCTATATTAAAAGACTCTTCAACGGATTTATCTCTACCTCTATTTGTGATTGAAAACTCGTCATATACCTCCATAATGCTACCTGGCATTCTTTTGCGCCCCCACACTTTATCAATCCATCCATTAGGTGGAGTATCATACTTAGAATAAATTCCTTCATAAATAGCCGAATCTGGATATTCTCTAAAGAAACATTCCTGTATCCCAGCGCGTACCTCTGGCATCCACCTACCATAAAAATTTTGGTTCTTAAACCACTTGAAAAGCTTCTCTGCCTCATCATTTTTAACTAGATACGAATACAACATATAGAATATGTCTCTACTTGGATAGTGATATCTCTCTTCTTCTGGCGGTACATCTTGCTCCCATTTAAAGTAAGAATTCAAAATATACCATTCAGTATCTTCGGGGTCTTTGTAAATAATAAGTTCGCTCGGTTCAGGAAGATCAGATTTTCTTTTAAGCCATTTGGAACTTGACTCTTTTAACTTCCAGGCGTCATATTTTGGCTTCCACGGAGAATTGTTAAAGTTTGGTTTTTGGAGTGTTATACAAGTAGGGTCAATATCACGAACTCCAATTTGCCATGTTCCCTGATATTCGCCAGATTCAGGTGGATAGTCTTTTTCAAGAAATCTAAAATTATCAGCCAGGTAACCAAGTAGTTCATGTAAGGCAATCCATTGGTATTTTTTCCCGATTCTTTCAATTGGGTGATCGTCTCTAGTGTTAGCGTAATGGGTGGCACGCATACCGTCAAAGTAACCATGCAGGTTAGGCTTATAAAGCTCGAATACTCGTTTAATAATCCATCGTTTAGCAAATTCCGAATTAAAATGCCCTGTCTTTCGAGGATATCGATACTGTGTCTGTCTTAGTATCTTCCTATACAATACTTTTTGATCGTCTGATAATGAATTCCAGAAGGACTTCTTAATCAAATTCAACACTCTTTCCAATCGATTTTCTTCCCTGATTTTCTTTTTTTCTTCTGGACTTATTGTTTCTTTACCAATCTTTAAATAGTGAGAGATCCTAATAAAAGGGTGAAACCCCTTGATTTGTTTATAAGTCTTAATTTGTCCTCGATTTAGGCTTTCCAAAAATTTCGTCTCTAATTCCTTAGTAGTCGTTGGGAATGGATCGCTTTTCTTTGTGTTCGACCAATGATTTATCGAGGGTTCTACAATATATCTAAAAAAGTCCGCTATTCCGTCGAAAGAGTTCCAAATTGCTCTTACCCCACGATCTTCATAAGAAGCTTTATCCCAGCTAAAGGCCTTTGGTTCAAACTTATCTTCTAAAGATTTCATCGTGGGTAACTTTTTCGGCCATTTTGCATTTTGCACCGCGCTAATTTTAGAACGATCAGGTGGAGAGTAAGCTTTTTGTTTTATAAGCAAATCGAGAGTACATTTTGCGTAATCTCTAACAAGGATATGTGCGGCAGGTTTTTTCGCTGAAAATATGTTTTCATAAATCAACTTACCCAGATTCATTAAGGACGGGTCTTTATAGTTATTTAACCGTAATGCTGCTCCGTAAGTTACCGCGTACAATCTTTCTATAACGTAAAGATCATCGACCTTTGCAAAAAGCTGATTAAGCTCTAACAGTACACCTGGGGAATTTTCTAGTAAAATGACTAAGCCCTTCGTTGCTTTGTCTCTTATCGACCGATTTGATGTTGCAAGAAACCAGGTTAGTATAACCCCCATCAAAAGCTTCGACTGACTTGAAATTGATTTGTTGAAACTAGCAGAAAGTACCCAATGTAAAAGTCTGTCAACAGAACTGTTTTCACCATAAGCATAATGAAGAAATGTTGAAGACCACAGCTTATCTCTTGAAGCCATTCCCAAACTCATCAAATAACCATGAAGCCTTAAGGCATTAAATGGGTGATCTGGAACACCTGAAACGTTTAAAACAGTGGCAAAAAACTTAGAGTGTCCTTCATCAAAAGACAAAACCAATCTATTGATTATATTTATTGTTCTTTCAGGACGTCCTTTGTTGTTTAAGTAGAAAGCATTCGGCTTACGCCAGATAATGCTCTCTAAAAAAGATTCTTCGAGAATTTGTTGCGCCCAAGGACATAAATCAATCAATTCTTCACCATCCAACCATTCAGGAACTTGAATTGACAGTGCATTCATTACCCCTTGAAATGAATAATCGTAAAAATGTTTGCCAATTGTTCCGCTTTTCCTTAACCTCTTTCTTAGATTACTTTTAGCATTTGTACCGTAAGCTTTCTTACTCGCATATTTATTCATTAAGTACCTGGATATCAAATGATCGCTAAATCTCTGATAAGTAAACCTATAATCGAAACCAGTTCGCTTTCCCTTTTTACCATATCGGGGAACTCTAATAAGCAAATGGTTTTTTTCTAAGCTTGACGTAAGAAGGCCAAAATCAACCCCAGGAAGTTCTTTTGCTAGTAGCTTTTTAAAATGATCTTCGCTAATTTTGTCTTTATGACCTCTATTATTTACCATTCCTTCGGCTAGGGGTTTTATTAATTTGTTCCAGACTTTATCTACTGACCCTATTCCAAACTCTTTCCCTATATTTTCAGAAACCCCCTTAATAAAATCTTCAAAAATTGAAGTTGACCCCTCATGCCCTCTAAATAATTGCTTATTGCCTTTTTTCTTTGCTCGTCTTTGTCTCGACTTACAAAATAGCAATAAAAATAGAGGGACAGAAAATTCAGGATTGATTAAAGGTATCTCTGGCAATGGCAATCCGAACTGTGTAAAAAACTCTTTAATTGCTTCCCACTCTCTAAATCTAAAACCACCATGCTCTACCTCATGAAATCTCTTTCGCAAGCTTGTGGTTGTTACTTCTTTTTCGAAGCCACTTCGTACGCTAACGATTAATGCAACGTTCGGATAGCGTCTTATATCTTTTATCAAAACTGGCAAGGTTGTTTTCCAGTAGGAAGCTTTCTCTGATTCATTTAAGGCATCAATAATGATAAAAAAACGTGATTTAGTCCTTTCTCCGAGTCGATCAAACTTTTTTAATAAAGCTTTTTTAGACTTTAATCTGCCGTCACTATTTATTTTTACTACTTGCTTCCAAATGTCGTCTGTGCCGTTGATTTCCTGACCCAATGTAATAAAGCTGAATGAACCCTCGTTAATCCTTTTTTTAACTAAGTCGCAAAGTAGATGAGTTTTTCCAATTCCTGTAACGCCCGTTAGTAACAGAAAGGGGTGATTTGAAAGTTTCGCGGCGTCAGAATTATGTAATTCTTGGAACTGATGAATCGAACTTCTAAATTTACTTAAATGATACGATTCTGAATTAAATATCTTTTCAGAATGTTCGTTTTTCTTCTCGTTAGCAGGGCTTTTTTGGACTTCATAGATTTTATCTTGGAGTTTCCAGCTATATTCATCCAATTTTTTTACTGTGTTTTTTATTTCCTGCCAAGGAATCTTGGCAGTAGTATATTCCTTAATCTGTGAAACCTGCGACAAAAATTCTTCGAAGCAATAATCGAAGTTAGTTAGTTCTATCCCTAACAATTCAGCATTATTACTGGGAAAAATATCTCTTCTACTCTTCCGTAGCTCTCCATACAATTTCCTAATTCTATTGTAGAAGCCTATATTTCTTGCCAAACCATCGAAAGTCTGACTTATTGGCAAATCGACATTTAATTCAGGCGTGTAGCGTTTACCAGCCAAATCCTTAGCTTTTTCATAAATCGCTGATTGCCACTGGTGATCTTTGGAAGCTATCATCATATCCATATACGAAAAAGCCCCTATATTAAGGGGCAGTCTAAATCCAATTATACCTCTTTTGATTGATTTTAGAACGGTAGAAGCTTGCCTGCGTCGATTTTAAGAGCTTTAGCCAATCGCTCTAAGTTTATAAGAGAAGGGTTACGCTTGCCCCTTTCAATTTGGCCAATATAGGTAAAGTGCATACCTGCTAAGTCTGCCAGTCCTTCTTGGGTAAGTTTTTTTGCTTCTCGTAAACTTCGAAGCTGTTTCCCGAATCTGACTCTAACATCTTCCATCATTATATGATCTCTAAGGGAAGACTATGTATCCAGAGACGATAAGTCCTATTTGTGATATAATGATGACGATAAGTCTAAATATAGATTCAAATATGGATATATTACTTAAAACTAGATGCACGAAGGGTTTCCTCGTTATCTACGAAGATAAGGTGGCAATTGAATTAAAGGCATTTGGTACTCACAAAACTAATTCAATGCCCTACAGTCGCATTACGGGGGTCGAGGTGAATACAACTATGGCTAAGATACCGTTACTATCAAAAGGTGTAGCAACTGTAAAAATCTTCGGTCAGGGCGACCAGAAACTTGAAGCACCGTTTGTAAATCTCGACGACGCTAAAAAGGCAGAAGAACTCATCAACGCCAGGCTCCAATAATTCTCCATTTTCTACACCTCTCACTTACAATATCCCTTGACTTCACCCTGGGTGAATTTGGTACGCTTCCGATAATCGGCTTTAGGTATAATTACTAGAGTTGGCAAGATGTTATGGATATGAAAAAAACCGCGCTACGGCTCGACAATTTACCAGACCAGTTTATCGAACAAGAACTGGCACTACTTGACTATTTCCTCGCCCAAATTTCCTACGCAAATCGCAATACGGTTGAAATTGAAGTTAAAAACATCTCTAAAGATATTTTCAAAAAAACTCATTCCGACTGGTGGCAACGGATTTTAGAAATAATCGACAGGTTTCAAAGGTTGGGCGTGGTGAGTAATTTTCAACTCGAAGCACTTGGGAATAGTCAAGTAATAACTATCCACAACAACGAAGAACCATTAAGACGATACCGCAACTTGCTTACCGAAGAACAAGTAAAGAGAAATTCTAAAAGCACGACTATGTTTTGTCATTTTGAAGACGGCATTTTTTACCTTGATAGAGACATGACACAAAATCCGCTCGCTCTAAATTTCTCCACTGTTAGAGGGAACACCCAGATTTCTGACCTAATGGATATTTTATTTGGCTACTGGAAAGAGAATTATTTATCCATTGGTGTATACGGCTGCATAGTTCCTCGTGCATCGATTGTTACCCAAATGAGAAAACGTGGACAAGGTGAGTTTAACGAGAAACAATTAGGTGATGCCAAAAACTACCTTAAAAAAAAGCTCTTAACAGAGCCAGAAATTGGTAAGCATATTACAATAGCTTTCAGAGGTGAAAGTAATTCATATTTTTTCGAGATAACCCCATACACTTCTAAGCCGATTCCGCCACAATTCCGCTGACCTACTTCAAATTTAAGGCTAAACTGGTATCTTGATTCCTCTACAAAGGAACTTTTGACTGGGTCTTAATGAAGCTTTCAAAGCAAGCCGTAGAAGAATTCCAGCAAATCTACGAGAAAGAAAACCAACAAAAGATTTCTTACGAAGTAGCCGAGCGACTCGCTATGAATTTACTTCGGCTCTTTTCTGCAATTTATCGACCGATAAAGAAATATGAATATGCAATTAAATAGCTATCGAGTTAAAGACTTATACCTGGCCGCTTACCTCTATTGTGAGGGCTTAGAGCTTGGTGAAGTTGAAAAAGTGGGTAAAGTTTGTTGGTTCAATTTCGTGAATAAAAACAAATGCGAGCAACTTATTAACCTCTACTGGAAAAACCAAGCCGTTTCAAAAATTAAATCTTATACAGACGCCATACGAACACTTAAAGACTTGATTTATTCGAGTTGAAAGTGTGCCACCTGGCGTAAATATGGATATGGATATGAAAAAAATAGGTGAATCCTTGCCTGCGGCTTTAGAAAGAGCAAGAAGTCGCGTTAAACAAAATAAGGGTTATAACAGATATAACCTTTGGATTCGAATTAGTCATTCGTTGGCCAAAGACGGACACCTTAAAAATATAAGTGGAAATGAATTAAAAGTACTTATTTATCTATGCAGTTATATGGATAAAAACAAGATTGCTTTCCCGTCCTTGGACACAATTGCTGATGATACAGGCTTAGGCAAAAATACCGTGCAATCCGTTTTGAAAAGATTAACTCATAAGGGGTGGCTAGCAAAAATAGGTAGGGTTAATAACCCTAATGGAAAATATGGAAATATGCAGTATCAAATACTGGAAAGAGATTTAATTAGAAGTTCTGGCGACCCTAACTTTTTAATGCAACCAGTAACAAAAATTGGTAATGGTTAATAAGGCTACCTATCACAAATAACCCAATATGGTTACTTGTTAAGTAAGAAGTATGAAGTATTTAAGAAAAATTAAAAGAATAATGAAAGGAAAAATGATAAAATGAAGACAATAAGTCTTAAACGTATGGCTATAAACTTACTTTATGCCAGAAAATCAAGCGAGGCAGAAGACAGACAAGCCGCTTCTATTGATTCACAAATAAAAGAACTTGAATCGACCGTAATAAAAAACGGACGAATTGAAGTTAGAAAACCCTATTACACAGAATCTTTTTCAGCCAAAATCCCAGGAAGACCAGAGTTCAACAAAATGATGAACGAAATAGAAGAAGGTGGGGTCAAGGCGGTTCTGTGCTGGAAATTAAACAGGTTAGCCCGAAACGCAATAGATGGTGGAAAAGTAATCTATGCTGTTACTGAACTTGGAGTAGAGATAATTACCCCAGCAAAAATTTATACCGCTAATGACTTGCTTCTTATGTACGTCGAGTTCGGGATGGCTAACCAGTTTATTAGCGACCTTAGTAAGGACACAAAGCGGGGGTTAAAATCTAAAGCAGAGAGAGGTTGGCTTCCCAGTGGTGCAAAACCAGGATACATGAACGATAAATACGCTGAGCGTGGTAATAAAACAATTGTTGAAGACCCTGAACGGTTTATTTTAATGCGTAAAGGCTGGGACATGATGTTGACTGGAATTTATAGCCCTATTCAAGTGTTAAGAAAAATGAATGGTGAATGGGGGTACAGAACCACCAAGCACAAAAGAATCGGCGGTAAGCCTATGAGTAGAAGCCAAATTTATAAAACATTTACTGACCCCTTCTATTACGGCGATTTTGAATATCCAGTTGGTAGCGGAAACTGGTACAAAGGCAAACATAAACCAATGATTTCGAAAGAAGAATACGAGAAGGTTCAAATTTTTCTAGGAAATAAAGGACGGCCAAGACCAAGAACCCACGAATTTACTTATACAGGCTTACTACGGTGTGGCGAATGTAACGCCATGATAACCGCCGAAGAAAAACATCAAATAATCTGTTCCGAATGCAAATATAAGTTCGCTTCATTAAATAAAGTTGCCTGTCCCCGTTGTCAAATCTTGATAACGGCTATGAATAAACCGACGCGGCTTCACTACATTTACTATCACTGCACCAAGCGGAAAAAGAAAGAGTGTAACCAGAAAGGAATTAGAGTCGAAAAGTTCGAAAAACAGTTCGACGCTTTACTTGAACGGGTTCAAATATCGGAAAACTTCAAAAGCTGGGCTATCAAATATCTTAACGAGTTGGCTGATATAGAAACCGAGGACAGAAACGCTATTATCCAGTCCCAGCAGGCAGCCTACGACGAGTGCGTCAAGCGTATTGATAACTTGGTACGGTTCAAAATATCATCGCAAAACTCTAATGGTGAGCTTCTTTCGGACGAAGAATTTAGGATACAAAAGGAAGCCTTACTAAAAGAAAAGGCCAGTTTGTTTGAAAAACTACAAAATGCCGACGGACGGATTGATAAATGGGTAGAGCTTACAGAAAAAACGTTTAACTTCGCCTGCTATGCACGGCACTGGTTTACCAATGGAGACAGAGACACAAAGAAGCAAATCTTATTAGGAATCGGTTCGAACCTTTTATTAAAAGACGGAATTGTGCGTGTAGATTTGCAAAAACCGTTACAGTTTATAGAAATGGCAAAAAACGAAGTGGCGGAAATTTCACCAATGTTCGAACCTGAAAAAGAGGGCTTCAAATCAGGCCAAATTGACTCTTTCTACTCTAAAAATCCTTCCTTGCTCCCCGAGCCTAGAATTAATATAACAATAGATTTCAGCTCTATTATAAATGCTTTTCAGGACCTTCGCTATATCGGTGAACTCAGACAACGTTGGAACGAAATCAAGAAACTGCAGATGAATACCCCGCTTGCCTTCGCGTAATAAATTTCCCAAGCTGCTGTGATTCTGCAAACCCAAAAAAATCCCGAGCAATCCTTATAGTAATTGTTATCGGAAAAGAGTAAAATTAGGGCTACCAATTGGGATAATTTTATGATTCTGACCGATAATGAAACAAAAGTCGATCTTCTCAACTATGAGGCTATTGCTCTCACCATAACGAAACTTCTTCGTGAGAGACCGGATAAGCCCGTTACTATCGGTGTGCATGGAGATTGGGGTGCAGGAAAATCAAGCATCCTTGAGATGATTGAGTCAGGACTTAAAAAGGAAGAAAATGTTCTTTGCGTCAAATTTAATGGGTGGCGTTTTCAGGGTTTCGAGGACGCCAAAATCGCTCTGATTGAAGGTATTGTTACCGGTCTTGTTGAAAAAAGACCAGCTTTGAAGAAAGCAACTGGTGCACTCAAAGAAACCTTCAAAAGAATCGACTGGTTAAAGGCAGCAAAGACAGGAGGAGGACTGGCTTGGACTGCATTTACCGGCATACCGACACCTGATCAAATACAAGCTGTCGTCGGTACAGTTAAAGGACTTATTGGTAACCCAGCATCTCTTGCTACTAAAGGAAACATTGAATCTGCTATGGGTCAACTAGATGGTCTTCTTAAATCTGCCGAGGCAAAACATCTGCCGGAAGAAATACAGGAGTTTCAAAAAGCATTCGACGATCTTTTAAAAGAAGCCTCTGTTGATCAATTGGTTGTGCTTATAGACGATCTTGATCGTTGTCTGCCGGAAGTAGCGATTGAAACACTTGAAGCAGTCCGTCTGTTTGTCTTTACAAAACGCACAGCTTTTGTGGTCGCGGCTGATGAGGCAATGATCGAATATGCGGTAAGAAAACACTTCCCTGAACTTCCCGATACAACCGGTCCACGTGATTACGCTCGTAATTATCTTGAAAAACTTATCCAGGTTCCGTTTCGAATTCCAGCTCTTGGAGAAACTGAAACACGAACCTATGTTACTCTACTCCTTATCGCTGCGGAGCTTGGAGAAGACGATCCTGAATTTCAAAAATTAATCGATGCTGCACGTCAGAGATTAAAGAAACCATGGGCTGTTGCTGCAATTGATGCGGCAACCGTACGAGATACGCTCGGTGATAAAGCAGCTTCTGTATTAGACGCACTCACGCTTAGCGATCAGATAGGCACTATTCTTGCTACCGGAACCAAGGGAAATCCTCGTCAAATCAAACGCTTCCTTAACACTCTCGTATTGCGTCAGCGTATCGCAGAAGCTAGAGGGTTTGGCGATGATATCAAGCTTCCCATCCTTGCCAAACTCATGTTGGCAGAACGGTTCTTTCCCCCGCTATTTGATTCTATAGCGGCAATGGCCGCAGCGTCAGCCGATGGTAAATGCCGGGATTTAAAAGTGCTTGAAGTAAATATTGAAAAGCAAACGGACAAGAAGACATCAACAAAAGAAGAATCTATTAGTGCGGAAGCTCAAGGATGGATTTCATCGGAGTATATTCAGTCTTGGGCAGCAGTACAACCACAATTAGGAGATATCGATTTGAGACCCTATCTTTTTGTAGCAAAAGACCGAAAAGATTATTTCGGTGGTAATTCGGCATTAGGAAAATTGGTAGCGGTAGCAGAACAGCTGCTCGGTCCTAAAATGACCGTCCAAGCAATGAACTCTAAACTTAGAGAACTCGCCCCTCCCGAGACAGCACAAGTATTTGAAGAAGTCCGGCTCCGTATTATGAGTAAAGGTTCATTTGATACACAGCCTCCGGGTATAGAGGGATTGAGGGTGCTGGTTACTGCACATCCAGAGTTAGAATCAAATCTTATGAGTTTTCTTGAATCATTGCCTTTAGACCATCTCGGTCCATGGGTAGTGCAAGGATGGAATGCTGTTATCAAAGATCCAGCAAATAATGTCCGTTTTGATCAATCATTAGATCGTTGGGCATCAACTTCAAACAACCAACCGCTTAAAACTGCAGCGGCAGCGGCAATAAGCACCCGAAGGAAAAAATAATGATATGGGAACATCTACATCGAATAAAGGCACTCGGGGTAAAAACACTCCATTAATTCCGACTTGGTTGTACTCTGAAATCGAGACTCCATCTCAACCATCGGTCGGTGCAAATGACGAAAATACTCCTCCTCAACCAGGACTAGCTCCCTCTCCTCCAAACTATCCGCCGATTCCACCTACTGCTGATCCAAATAGATTTAGGACTGTGAGATCCAACTTTTCCAGATTCGCACGATCTGGCGGAACTGATCATGCAAGCTTAAAAAGAGCAGTCTCTGGTTATATAAACAAAACATCTGGAGGATCGCGTAATGCGGCAAGGAGTATGGGATCATCCCGAAAGGCAGCCGCTAGTCTTTTGGGGTTCCTTTCCGATGTTTCAGAGCGAGGTATAGAAAATGTTTTACGCTCACTCAAATTAGAATCCTTGGCAGGACGTCCTGTTGAAGAAATTTTTGCAGGCATAAGAGATTATATTTGTCCTGAAGGCGGTACTGTAGATGCCGGAATAGCGATAGATTCATTCATTAGAACAATCGCAGACTTAGCGGAAGCGGGTATTTCCGATTTTAATACTTTAAATTCAGATCAAATTCAAACGGTGGTTGAACTCTATATGACCCATACCATAGAGGAACGTTTATACAATGAGATTGGCACAAACACAATCTCACTACCGGAAAATGCTTCAGAAGTTGAAAAAGTTCAGGATCAACTGCGTGATTTCATCAGCAACGGCGTTTCCGACGCTCTAACTTCAGCACGCGAAAAACTCGAAGAGCTCACTCCTGATAAAATGCTCGAATTCGTTGATGGTGTGTATGAACAATCATTTACTCTTTTATTAGCACTTGCTAATGCAGAAAATAGATAAAAATAACAATGAAAAGACATGTCATTTGCGGGAGATACGGATCAAGTGATAATACTCCTATTCCAATAGCACTTGACGAGGTTTTATCAAAGCTAAACCTTGTCACTCCAGATGGGAAATTGAATTATGGAATGGGTCATGCTCTTGATGATCTTGTAAGGATGGGAATCTTTTCTTCCGAAACCGGGATTGACCTTTTAATCTTCGCTGCTCATGTCCAAGCCGCAGACATTCTTATTCCAAGAGATACCGAATCGCAAAATAGTTGGACACGCGAGATCAGACTAGTTGTGCCTGTCAGTGATATTACAAAGTGGCATAAAGCAGCTTCTGTACTTACCCGCACGCTCAACTTTCTAACAGGAGATATTTGGACAATTAATTTTCGACCACGCCCTACTGATCTTCCAATTCTTGCTCCTACCGGTACCCTACAGCTTACCGGGGTACGATTTGACTGCATCTCCCTTTTTTCAGGCGGTCTTGATAGCCTTATCGGAGCTTTCGATCTACTCCAAAACGGGAAAATACCTCTGCTTATTAGCCACGCAAGTGAGGGCTCGGTGAGTGATGCTCAACAAACGTGTTTTGATGCACTCAAAAGTCACTACGCACAAAATGAATTCGATCGTTTACGTGTTTGGATGAGTTTTCCCGGAGTCAGAGCTAGGAACAAAGAACATGAGAAGACAACTCGTGGTCGTTCATTCCTATTCTTCACTTTAGGAGTACTCGCTGGCACGGGCTTTAATAAGCACTTTGTCTTGCGTGTACCTGAAAATGGGCTTATCGCTCTAAATATACCGCTTGATCAGCTCAGGCTTGGTTCACATAGCACGCGGACAACTCATCCATTTTATATAGCCCGATGGAATGAAATACTTGATTTACTACAAATTGATGGTCATATTGAAAATCCATATTGGGATAAAACCAAAGGAGAAATGATTGATTCATGCATTAATAAACCTATTCTTCGACAGCTTCTACCCAGCTCGCTATCATGCTCTTCACCGAGCAAAGGAAGATATAGGGGTTACGGAGTTCAACATTGTGGGTATTGTATTCCTTGTTTAATTCGTCGAGCCGCGATAAGAAAAGGATTGAGTGCTGATCCTACAACTTACACAGTAAGTAGCCTAAATGGGCAAGCTCTAAGTACTTTACGGGCGGAAGGACAACAGATACGTTCTTTCCAGTTTGCTATCCAACGCCTCAAGATAAATCCAAATTTGGCAAAAATTATTATTCTAAGCTCTGGTTCGCTTTCTGATGAGACACAAATACGCCAACAATCACTTGCTGAGGTATACAAAAGAGGGATGGACGAAGTTGCAGATATTCTTAACGATGTGCAGACCAAACCGGAATAGTAAAATTAATTATGGATATAAAACCGCTTGTAGATTTCCATTGCCATCTTGATCTATACGAAGATCATGTCCAATTAATTGAGCTCTGTGAGATAAACGCTATTCGAACCCTCGCTGTCACAACAACTCCTCGGGCATGGGTACGAAATCGCGATCTTACCAAGGGCACAAAGTATGTTCGACCTGCACTCGGTCTTCATCCTCAATTGATCGGGAAAGATGCATCGAAGGAGCTTTTCCTATGGGAGAATTATCTTCCCGAAGCAAAGTATATTGGGGAGGTAGGTCTTGATTCTAGTCCTAATTTTTCCCATTCTTTTGGTGAGCAAAAAAGAGTTTTTGAACATATCCTTAAATGTTGTTCAAAAGTTGGGGGTAAAATATTAACAGTGCATAGCGTTCGATCAGCAGGCATAGTCCTTGAGTTCATAGAAAAATTTCTACCAATAGATCGAGGTGCTGTAGTATTACATTGGTTCACCGGAACTAGTAATGAGGCACAACGAGCGGTTAATCTTGGTTGCTATTTTTCATTCAATGTAGCGATGCTGCAAACTAAAAAAGGTCAAGAATTGCTTAAAAATCTGCCCATTGAAAGAATACTTACAGAAACAGATGGTCCATTTATTGAATGGAAAGGTAGACCAAGTAAGCCTGGAGATGTAATAAATACCATATTTCTGCTTGCCAAGATATTAGGAATTCCTCCGTTAGAAGTTTCGAAATCAGTAAATTTAAATCTGAGATATTTAATTGAAAAAAGTATCTAGGTCTTAATCATGATTATTTTTTAAAAATGTAGATAAATTATGGTGCCTTATAAGCAAAAAAAACATATAATATAGAAGCTTCAAATAAATATGAGCAATAAAATAATGTTACCTAGTCCTATTTTTCAAACAGATAAAGGAAAACTCTACAAGGGTGATTGTTTAAAAAACATGCCTACTTTACCTTCAGAGTCTATTGATTGTTTTTTTGCTGATCCTCCTTTTAATCTAAATAAATCGTATGGATCAAGTGTAAACGATAATTTAGCTGAAGGAAAATATCTTCAATGGTGTTATGACTGGATTGATGAAGGGATTAGGCTGCTTAAACCGGGAGGCTCATTCTTTCTTTATAATTTGCCTAAATGGAATATTCCATTATCAAACCATATTGCAAAACAACTAATATTTAAGAATTGGATTGCTATCGAAATAAAATTCTCTTTACCTATTCAAGGAAGATTATATCCTTCTCATTACTCACTACTCTATTACGTAAAAGGCAAAAAACCAAATACATTCAATCCTCCTCGAGTACCTTTGCAAATATGTAGACATTGTGGTGGAGAAATCAAAGACTATGGTGGTTATAAAAATAAATTAAATCCAAAAGGAATTAATTTATCTGATGTTTGGTCTGATATTCCTCCTGTAAGACATAAGAAATACAAGAATAGAGAAGCGAACGCATTAAGCCTGAAGCTTATGGATAGAATACTTGATATCTCAACTAAGGAAGGCGATATTGTTCTTGATCCGTTTGGAGGCAGTGGGACCACATATATCGCCGCAGAATTGAAAAAAAGAAAATGGATTGGAATTGAATTATCAACAACAGATGAGATAGTTAATCGTTTCAGTAATATTGCCATTGAGCGAGAGTATTATGATGCATTACAAGAAAATAAAAATGTTCTATTTACAAAAGAGGCGTTAAAACTAAGAAAGAAAAACGGAAAGCATAATGGTAAATATAATATAGAGCATCAACACGAACCCACTCAGGAACCGTTGCTTGATCTATAACAATGCTCTTCCATCTGTCCCTTTAGGTATTCTTGAGGCATTAACATCAAAGCCATCCTGCTCAACAACTAGTATAAAGATAAGCCCTTCCTTATATGGAATACTCTCCCATAGTGGTAAATAAGGAGTTATTTCACGATAATTTCCGATCCGATCGGTTAAAAATGGGTAAAGCTCTTTAGAAGGGAGAACCAAAACGCCTCCGGCCAACTCTCCATTCAATACTCCCAAACATATTTTATTGAGTGCTCTATGACTTGATGAAATATTTCCCGTTTCCCATTCAATAGCGAATAATCCATATGGAGTTTCTTTAGCGGCGTCTAAGGGTCCTGTGCCTGCAATTTTTCTTTCTTTTACCCTATATTCTTCTTTCCATCCTTTACCTTTAAGATATGTAATACATGCATCTTTAATTGGTTTTACACCATTTCCCTCACCACGCCCTTTGCCTTTTGAGCCTGGGTTTAAATAAAATCCATCTCTATTTTCAGGCCAAACGATAGCTTTTACAGCAGCTGCTATTTCTCTCTGTATTTCTTTGATTTCTTCGGACTCTGCAAGCTTTCCTTTTTTAACAATGTACTGTTGATGTATAATTTTCATTGTGTACAGTATACCAAAATTGGCTGAGCGTAAGTAAGTGCATGGCATTTGAATAATTTCTCCCTAAATTAACAATCGATTTGAGGCTAAAAATGCAAAAAGTGGGTAGGTTTAGGGAGAACTTTGCCCTTTTTTCACTTTTTTTGAAAAAGTAGAAAATATTAATATAAAAAACTTTTAATATTTCCCTAGATAATTCTTTAATAATCAATAAAAATTCTTTAAAATAGCTTCAATCTTCTGCTTTCTCAATTTTATCTTGCCCTTCATTCTCCATATACTCTTCAACAATAAGCACAAGCAATAAAAATGAGCATAAAAGTATCTTATCCAATTAATTATTCTGGCTATATACCGCTTCTACGACGAATTCTACTCCTCGTAAAGGTTGATATCCTCACATTGTCCCAATTAGGGATCTATATTTGCTTCGTGATGCAGGCTGACTTTGATCCGCGACATCGAAACTACCGGATCGTGCTTCGTGATGATAAACAATTAGCAAAAGAGTTTGGGATCAGCCCGTCAACAATTTTCAGATATAGAAAAGAATTAATTGCACTAGGTTTGCTGTTTGAAGAAAACGGACTTACTAAAATCACAAACTTTCGCACCTTTGAACTCGAATGCGTTAAGAAAATTGCAAAGGTACCATATTTAAGTCCTGAGGATTTATATCTTACTCCGCAAGAGGATTTTTCAGATATTGAATCTTCTATTGCAAATTTGCAAGAGAGGCGAGATCAAAAAGGATATAAAGCCTCTCACTCTAAAGGTTCTTCTAAGGGTAATACATCTAAGGACTCTCTATGGTTGGATGATAAGGAAGAATTTGAAAAATAAATATTATGAGTAACTACCCAAGAACAATTACATTAATTAATAAAAATACCTCAAAACGAAGGATTATACATCTCATAACCCAAACGAAAGAAAAGTCGTTCAAATCTGCTTCAGCAAAATGTAAAGCATGGGTATCTAATAATGGCTTCCCGATCGTACTGAAAGTTTGCTATGGAAATAGTCAAAAATCCTCAAATGAAATGGATTGCAACTGCATAGAGGAATTGAGATATGGATTACAGGCATTTGTGAAAGAGTACTTGGAGTAAAAGTGGCTTAATGCAATTAAATAAATATTATGAACAATAAAATCTTAGGGAAATTAGGCTTTTAAAGCTAAATTTTTGATCACTTATGAAATCGTATTTAGCTATATCTATTATAGGTTATCTATAAGGAAATATCAACAACGATAGGAAGCTATAGGTTTTATTAGATTAAATATTTATTAAAAAGTATGGAAGATGAAAATTTAACAGTTGAACAAGTTGCTGAGATTTTAAAAGTATCTCGACAAACGATTTGGATCAGATGCAAGCGTGGCCAATTACCTGCATTCAAGCTTCCCGGCTCTCGAAGATGGTTGATTTCAAGAAAAGATTTGGATCGACTCCAAAAGGAGTTAAAAAAGAATAAATATGAGAATAAATGAATTTAAGATTCAATTTCTAAATTATTTGATCGAATATCGAGGTCGTAGTCTTAACACAAAGAAAGCTTATGATTATGATTTAACGAAATTTATCAATTATCTTCTTTCACTTGGAATAGTCGATGCTGATCAGGTGGAAGACAAGAATATCGAAACATACCTTTCTCATCTGCAATGCTCCACCATTACAAAAGCGAGAGTAAGAAGCTCAATAAAATCATTCTTTAACTTTTTATCTCGTAAAAGCTTGATCGCAAAGAATCCAACGATAAATCTAGAGTCAATGAAGTTGCCTGAAAAAAGCCCCGAATATCTTTCTCAAGATCAACGAATACTTTTTCTACAAACAATTAAAAAGGTTGCTACTCCATATTACAAGGAAAGAGATTTGATGCTTGCAAAGCTTCTACTTAAAACAGGATTGCGTAGAGCTGAAATTGCAAGCTTGGATGTTGGCGACATTGATTTATCGAAACATATTCTAAAAGTAAAACGGAAGGGAAATCGTGAAACAAACCTATTTCTTCATGACGAGCTGATCGAAGACCTTAGAAAGTACCTAAAAGTTATAAACAGAAATACAGATGAGCCTCTATTCCTAAGTAAAAGGAGTAAAAGATTATCAGCATCCTCTATTTGGCATTTAATAAAAAGCTATTCCCATAAAGCAGGTTTCAATGGCAGAGTAACTGTTCATTCGTTAAGACATACATTTGCCACGACATTGCTCTCTGAAGGGCTCCCATTACCGTACATACAGCAATTAATGGGTCATAGAAGCTCTCAGACTACTTCTAGATATCTTCATCTTCAGAATAATGAATTAATTGAAGCGTTTAACAAAATAACGTTTGAAGGAGGTGAATAATAACCTATGAATTTACAAAATCAACAGAATATTAGTGGATTTACAGCTTTGCTCGGCGTGAGCATAGCGATCTGTACGATCGGACTAATTTTGACAATCACAATCATCTTTGCATTTATTGGACTTCCTCTCCTGATGATCGGAGCTGTTCTTTTTATTTTAACTATTGGGATAAAAATCCTATTACTTTTTATTAATTTATTTCGACAAAATAAGATGAAATAGGTCGAACTAACGGACTATATGCTGTATAATGCAGAGCGTGAATAAATATAAAAATAATAATGAGAACAACTATGCTCTTGTTGTAAGAGCCTTGCAAAAAGGTTATGTTAAATATCCTGGTACTTGGACAAGGCTATATCTTACAAAGGAAAATAAATTAAGCCATCTTTCTTATCAGGAAGCTAAAGATATAATTGATTCCATGAGCCATGATGGCCTGATCGAATTAAATCATTATGCAAAGGCTTCAGACTTATTAACCAGCAGAAATCCTACGCCATTACCGAAGGGAGCAAGAGAAATCGTAGATAATGATGATTGGCCATATTGGATTTTTCCGTTTAATTATTTCTCAGTAGGCATCGAAGAAAAATTTAATAAGGTAACCTCTCTTGTCGGATCTCCTCTATTTCTCCTTTCTGTAATACCAAGAGAAAAAAAGTACAAATATTTATTAAGAATGGCAAGATCATTAATTGAAGCGGGAGTAAACAATGAAGTCGAAAATTATAAACTTGCAGTTTGTTTTGATAGCAGACTAAACAAAAACCAATATATAAATAATCGGGTTAAAAAATTAAGATTTAATAATCTGATCGAAAATCGTCTAAAAACACTCAGGAAACTTTTAAGACTAAAAGGATACACATTTAAATTTAATCAGCACAACACAAAACTTGTTAAAATCTAGCCTAGATATTCCTCTGATCAAAACTCACTTCTCGAATATTCAGCCTTAATCTTCCGTTTTTTTAATTTTACCCTCCATCTTCTATTCCATATACTTGGGTTCAACTATGAATCATGAAGATAAAAATACAAATCTTGAAGCGATCGCAGAGCAATGGGTGAATCTATTGTTTGCCCATATTGAAGCAAATAAACAGCAAGAAATTATAAATATTGAAGATGAAAATGAAGAATAGTATGACTAATACAAATATATTTTCTACGGATTCTTTCCAACTTGCATCGTACCTTCTTAGCGAATCTGTTCACCTGATCGAAACTAATAAAAGCAATCCTAAAAGGGTTCTATTCATTTTTGAAGAATCTGATCTAAGAAAAAAGCTGACTGATGAATTTTTAGCTTACAAGGCAAAAATAGAGCCTCACAGATTTGCTAGCGCACAGAAGGATTTAAAACAAATAATTTACTCGTAACCAGAAGTCGCCTAAAACCGAGGCTGGATATATAATTATAGGATAAAAATAAACATGACAATTTATAACACTCCATCAAAATTTTATGTTTCTACTTCCGATCAACTGTTAAACCACATAAATTTGCAAGTTCTTGCAATTTTCTTCTGGGAGATATCATTTAGAGATAATTTTATAGTATGAAAACTTGTTACATATATATTCGTGTATCAACTGATGAACAAGCTACTGAAGGATACTCAATTGAAAATCAAAGAAGGGCTTGTAAAGATTATGCTGATATGAATGCGTATCATCCGAAGGATATATTTGCCGACGAGGGAAGAAGTGGAAGAAATATAGATAGACCTGCTTTTCAAAAATTATTAAGCACTCTAAAAGAAAATCCCGTTGAAGCTATTATTGTTTATAAAATAGACCGGTTTGCACGAAATGTAGGTGATTTCTCTAACATCAGAAAACAATTTCAAGCAATGAAGGTAAAACTTCTCTCTGTTTGCGAAAATGGAGATGTAACTGAGGGTTTGATCGGGAATATATTTGCATCAGTTGCAGAATGGGAGTCGGAGGCAAATAGTAAAAGAACAAAAGATGCGTTAATGCAGAAGTTTAGAGATGGATGGCAACCATCACCCCCGCCGATCGGCTACAGGAGCGTAGGAGGAGATAGAGAGCGTAAAACATGCGAACCAGACCCTCACGAAGCCTCTATAATTAAGGAGTTATTTGAATTGTATGCAACAGGGAACTATTCTATTCTTGAGATACAAGACTGGTTAGCTGAAAAGAATATTGTATCAAGAACTGGAACTGGTTTAGGGCATAGCGTGATAAACAATATACTCAAAAATCCATTTTACTTTGGAAAAATTCGATGGCATGGTGAATCAAAAAAAGGGAATCATGTTCCTATCATCCAGAAGGATCTTTTTGATACATGCCAATATGTTCTAGCAAAACATAGAGATTTCCTTCTTAGAAGGAGAACACATGACTTTTTATTAAGAGGATTTATTAACTGTGCGGAGTGCGGTCAGAGATATACCGCCGAATGGCATAAAAACGAGAAAAAGTTTAAAAGTCGAGGCGGAAAAATCGCATATTACCACTGTCCTAAGCGAGATCGGAATAACTGCCCTTCTCCCTATATTGAAATGACTAACTTAGAGAAACAAGTTGCAGAACAATTTAAAAATATGCAGTTTTCAGAGGAATTCGTTAACTTAGTTCTTGCTAAAGCAAGAGAGAAAATAGAGTTTAACCGACAGTCAGCATCCTCTCAAAGACAGGCAATCATGAATTTAAGGACCTCGCTGGAATTGAGAAGAAATAAGCTAGAAGATAACTTACTTGATGGCACGATCGATAGAGAAACATATCGGCGTAAGCATAGTGAGATTCAATTGAAGATTCAGGTAGCGGATGCCAATTTGAAAGAGATTGAAGATAGTTGTAGTATCGATATGAATTTAATTGAAGAAGTGCTTGCATTTACTCGAAATATCCATCAAACGTATATCGAAGCACCAAAGTTTTTAAAGAGGCATTACATGAGATTTTTCTACGAGAGATTCGAGGTAAAAAACAAGGTGATTGTGAAGACTATACCTACACCGATCTTCTTGAAACTACAAGCTAATCATGCAGTTATAATAAGAAACGAAATGCTCCGCGGCGAGGACTCGAACCTCGAACCTTGTCGTTAACAGCGACCTGCTCTACCATTGAGCTACCGCGGAATATTGTTAATTCTATTCTCTAAATATTTTCTTCCAAACCCAGTTTTTAAAGTCTTTTCTCTTAGTATCGCACTTGATTTCGATCTACATGCTTCATAATAAACTAATGCTAAAGGTAATCTATTTTTCGTTGCTGCAACAAATCCTTTATTGTGTTTTTCTATTCGTTTTATCAAGTTATCTGTCCAGCCAATATATAATTTTCTATCTTTCTGGCTTCTTAAGACATAGGTGTAATAAAACTTTACCACGTCCTGATTATAGCCTTCTGCTCTACCTGCCCGCAATCGCTGAAGCGATAGCTTCTGCAGGCGGGCCATTGAGCTACCGCGGAACGTCAAACGTTCCAGCCAAGTCTGACTTGGCGGAATGTCAGACAATTCTATCATCAAATGCCGCAGAAATCCAGCCCATTTTCCCGCATACCAACTGTTGCCAATTTCCCAACACTGACAGCATCCCTAAATGGGTACCCAATTTTACTTAGATTGGACAAACTGAAAGAGGCGAACGTAACCCAACAATCAGAACGCTTTATAAAATTGCCAAGGCTCTCAAGGTTTCTTCGGACGAACTTTTGCCTTTCTAATCCTAGAAGTATATGCGACATATGTCGCAATCTTTGTGCCATAATGTATACATGGAGTTTGCATTATTTCTAACATTTCTTGGTGCTTGCTTCATGCTTTTAATTTCTCTGTTTATTTATCCAAAGATCAGATCTTATGACAAACAAGTAAGACGTACATATGAAGTGATACCTCAAGGAACTCCTTTATCTCAAATTGCTCCGGAGATTGGATACGTTTTTCCTAGCTTTACCCCATTCCCTGTGCCAGAAAGCAAATTTAGGTTTAGAGGACGAGTAATGCGTTTTCCACTGTGTCCAGAGTGCGGGAAAGGTCTTGTTAGGAGAACTGGTAAATATGGGGAATTCCTAGGATGTACAGGGTATCCAAATTGTCATTTTACTAAAAACGTGGAGTAAATATGGAAATCGCAGTTTTAATATTCATTGGTGTAATAATTTATGCAGTAGGAGCAGTCTACTCTTACTTTAGTGAAACTCAAAAAAAGTACAATTCCAGAGGACAAGAGCTTGATGCATTAAATGAAGAGTTAAAAAGAAGAATTGAGTTAGTCAACCAACAAAAACAAGACTTGGAAGATCTCAGCAAGCAGTATTCCATGGGATTCCCGTTGCTTGCAGAAGCATATTCAGAATACTTATCTTTATATGATGGCAGGTATGCTAGATATTTGGAAACAAAGTCGCATCCAGCCCAGAAGTCAGCAGATCTAGTTAGAGAGTTGTCAAAACAAAAAACTGAAGCCGTAAAGCAGGCAAAGATCACAGAGTTTATTAACAAATATTATGAAACCTTAGCACCTTTCCTGATTGATGCGAAAGGTGAGCTGTTGGATGAGCTGGAAGCTCGAGAAGTTTTACAGGAATATACTCAGGAACAACTACAAGATCCCACAATAAAATTTTTATCTAAAGAAGAGTATCGCAAGCTACCTACAGTCGAGCGAAATCAACTAGCTTTAGACAGATATTGGGAACGAAGAAAGAGTAAAGGTGCGATTGGATTTTTGTATGAAAGGTATGTAGGATACTTGTTCGAAAAAGAGGGTTATGAAGTCGAATTTCACGGAATTTTTAAAGGTTTTGATGATTTAGGTAGAGATCTTATTGCTAAAAAAGGGAAAGAAATTGTAGTTATACAATGCAAAAATTGGTCTCAATTTAAAACCATTTATGAGAATCATATTTTCCAATTCTTTGGAACTGTATACCGATATAAACTCGATTATCCGAATCACAAGGTTAAAGCAGCTTTTTACACCTCCACAAAATTATCGGATGTTGCAAAATCATTTTCGAAAGATTTAGGTATTGAATTGGTGGAGAATTTCAAACTTGAAAGATACCCTTGTATTAAATGTAATATTTCAGGTAAAGGTGGTGAAAAAATTTATCATCTACCCATGGATCAACAATATGACACGGTGGTTATTGAACCCAATAAAGGAGAATTTTACACAATGACTGTTGCAGAGGCAGAGAAAGCAGGTTTCAGAAGAGCCTACAGGTGGCATCCGCAACCAACACAGTAGTTATTGCTTTGGTTTATTCTTTTTCTGTTCCTCTAAATACACCTCAATCTTCTTGTTTGCAAGATCTGGTCGCCCATAATATCTTTCTTTGAATCCAAACTTTTCCCACATATCTGACATGGTTTTTCGTAACGAATCTGCCACATTTCGATTACTAACCTTTAAATCTGGAGTTGTTTCTTTTATTTTTTGTTTGACTTGAGTTGCAATAGCTTTTCTGTCGTAAAATTTTTTAACGAACATTGCTGGAAATGTATCTGACAAGATATGTGCTAGCGGTGGTGTACCAAGATACTTTACTTTAAATGAGCGATATCCATATTTACTCTTGTAAATTTTGATAACCTCGCCAATGTCACCGTAGGCAATTACAAAATCCCCCCTTTTTATTGATGGATTAACTCTAGATTTTAATAGTTGATCTGGATATTCATTTTTTTTAAAAACTCTTGCTAGTTGAGCAACCATGCCTTTCTTTCTTCTGTCTCCGAGTAACTTTCTACACACAATGAGTATATGAGCAGCTAAAATTCCGATTTGAGCAATTCCAATTTCAATATCTTTTATTCCTAAGTCAGGGTCGGGGCGGAGAATATTAGGGTGTAAGCTCTGACTCGATCGCCCATATGTATTACCATATGTAATCCCTAATGCAAGTTTCTGATCTGGTTTTGCCACCAAATACGCCTGTTGCAACTTTTCTCTGAATGATGCCAGCAATCCCTTTTCTCCAATGTGTCTACCCCCCCCTTTTTTTGTTGCCAGATACCAACATGAGTTTAAAGATATTTTGGTTTCTAATTGTTGAATGTCTCTTATCGTTTCATCTTTCTGATACTTGTGATTCTGATTTTCAACAGAAAAAAACTCTTTGGTATCAGAGAGAACTTTCTTTAAATCATCTAGATGACTCACTAGGAGGAGGTGTCTGTAGTAGTCCTGTGTATTGATGGTAATAAATAGTATCAGGTTAGCCAAAATTTCTGTTAGCTTTCGAACCCATACCATTTCTTGATCAACAATGGAAGATGTTACGTTTCTTGATACCCGATCGTGCGTGTCTCCTGAAGTGTCTTTTAGCACTTCGTTGTACCCCATCAAGGCAACACCGGCTTTTTCAAGTTCATCTAGAACACCATAAATATAATACTTCCTAGCGTCTTGATGAGCAGTAAAGAAAACACGTAGGTACCCATTATCATCCATCTTTAATGTTTGACGGAGGTCATTTGCTCCCTTTAGGCATATATCAACAAAGAAGTCTCTTTTTGGGTCTCCGACAGTGGGAGCAGGTGGTTTTACATCTTTTTGTTTATCCATATAAAAATGCTGCCATTGGCAGCACTGAAATTATATCAAAGGGGTGAGTTATTAACATAGGAATCATTTCTGTAGGTTCTGAACGAATCCATGAGGTGCAACATTGATATTTTATCCTTGTATCTGTAGAACCTTTTCGGTAACTAATGTAGCTTTAAGAGTTTTCGTCACTTTTATATTCCAGAATCTCCCCAGGCTGACAATCTAAAGCCTTACAAATTGCCTCTAAAGTAGATAAACGAATCGCTTTTGCTTTTTCGTTTTTCAATATAGAAAGATTAGCCATCGTAATTCCAACCTTCTCTGAAAGCTCAGTAACACTCATTTTTCGCTTTGCCAGCATTACATCAATGTTGATTATTATTGCCATAGTCGTACCTCATACGGTTAAGTCATTTTCTGATTTCATATCTACAGCATTTTGTAGAAGTTTCTCAAAAACAGCAGCAGCGGTTGCAACAATAGCGACTGTGAAAGATACGACAATTCCAACCGCCGTCGGACCTGCTGGATCATCACCGTGAGCCGCGAAACGGATATAAAACACTGCGAGTGTAATAAAAACGATAAGACTAAGAGAAGCAAATTTCATATTCCTTAGTGTATTAACAGCGCCTTGGGAAAAGGCTTTATTTGCATCAATGAAGTTTAATAATTTGAATGCCTGGTATAACCCAACAAAAAATGGGATTGAAGCTATATAACCATAGATAATAAACGGATCTGTATAAATACTGATGAGGTCTAAGTTAGCGGCTCTTCCTTCAGTTTGAGGAAACCAAATCATACCGGCAAACGCTCCGACTGCGATAAGCAAAATTACTACCTTTAGGAATAATGTAAAGCCACGTTTCATATAACAATATTTTACTTCATTATTTATCGTTTGTCAATATATTATTATTGTTATTCCCAATTATACTGGCTAGGACAGGGCTAATAAAGGTTTTGAGGAATTTGCCGCCAAAGCGTTAGGCATTTCAATGGAAGATTTGGTAAAATAAACTTATGAGAAAACTTATCGTAATAGAGTTTGTAACGCTCGATAGCGTCATAATTTTTGGGGACGGTCCTGAGAAGGATTGATTTAACAGTCTAAACAAGCAATATTACTTGCCCCCCCATGGGCTCTGGATGCCGAAGCGATCATTTTATATTTGATACTTTTTGGTAGCGTACTGGCTCAACATTCTCTTTTACTAATCCATCCACCATAATTTTGCTAAACTGCGTAGGAAGTCCTTTTGCCCTTAACATTAATGCATTGTCCTGCAAATGATAATGTATATGCGGTTCGCTTGAATTTCCTGTGTTTCCGCAAAGACCCAAAACATCGCCTTGTCTGACTCTGTCTCTCTCTTTTACTTTAATCGAATTGTATTTGAAATGGCACAAAACACTCCATTCTCCATTTCCATGGTCAATCACGACCATATTTCCCGTATATACTGATTTATCCCGCTTTCCGATTTCCATGTCCCCGCAATCTCTAATTACTTGACTTATAACTCCGGCACCTGGAGCTATCACATCAATTCCAAAAATCTCAAAATCTTTTAAATCTTCTCCTTTATTTTTAACCCTTAAAGACATGAAATCATAAGCATATCTTTGACTCTTTGAGGAATAATGATTATTTACTTTAGAACCTCTTCCGCCATTCCCAACAACTAAGGTTACTTTAAAAGGAAGTTTGAGGGAAGTTTTTGTCTTGTAATTCATACAACGCATTTATACCACAAATAACATATTTAAGAACGTTATCCTGACAATATAACTAAAAAGAGGTATCCCCGAGATGGAGATACCTCTTTTCATTCTCATATACATTACATTGGCAACGCCTCATATACACGAACGGCTCCTTCCGGATCATCATCGAGCGCAGGACATCTCTTGGCGATTTTTACCGCCTCATCAATGTCTTCTGCGTTGATGATAGTGTAGCCTTTGGCGGGCCACATATCGGGAGAAATTGTTTCAACACCTTTTTTTGTCACTGATTTGCCTCCCGTTGCGAACGGATTTCCGCCGTCAACCAACTTGTCTTTGATTGACCCGAACCAAGTCATCCAATTATCCATCACCTTTTTCATATCCGCCTCTGCAATATCTCCGGGCTTAACTTTTCCGTAATACAAAAAAACAAACTTTTTCATTTATTCTCACCTCCTTTCAAATACTTTTCATAATTTTTTAGCGTTTCACTGTTGTTACCCCAAAAGGGATGGTATTGCGCGAGCCAATCCTGAAGGACAATTAATGAATCTCTGTTGAGGGATAAAAAATGTATTCTGCCTATTTTTCTTTCCAATACCAACTTTGCTTTTTTGAGTATTTTTATGTGTTTGTATATTGCAGGAAGCGTCAAGTTTCTTATTTCTGCAAGTCTGCTTATAGAACAAGGCTGAAGGCTCAAGGCATAGACAATCTCCCGTCTGTGCCGATTTGCAAATGCTTCAAAAATCTTGTCCAATTCTTTAGAGTTACTGATTTTAGTCATAATAGTTAACTTTTAGGTTAAGTTTAATACTAAAATTAGGTCCTGTCAACTTTTACAAGAGTAGTAACGTAAAATAAATTTGGGACTTGATGAAATTTTGTGATATTATTGAATAGATAAAAATCACACATGAGTTTTGAGAAAAAATATCTTATTGTATTGGCGGGCATTCTCGCTGTTGGGTTTTTAATTTTTACATTAAACAGCCAAAATAATCCTATCCAGCAAGCTACTGTATCGCCAACACCAACTCAATCTGTTATTATAAAAGACGATATGCAGATAGAAGGACTGACAATTGAGGATCTCATAGTGGGTACAGGTGCTACCGCTTCTGCCGGAAAAAAAGTTACGGTGCAATATTTAGGAACACTCACTGATGGAACAAAGTTTGACAGTTCATATGACAGAGACACGCCTTTTGATTTTAGTCTAGGGGCGGGAGAAGTTATAAAAGGTTGGGACTATGGAGTTGAGGGAATGCGGGTTGGAGGAAAAAGGAAATTGACTATTGCCCCCGAGCTTGGCTATGGAATGACGGGAGCAGGATCTATCATCCCCCCAAACGCTACATTAATATTTGAAGTAGAACTCCTCAATATCGAATAACACTTCTTTTCTCAAGATACTCCAAATGCTTGTCTCTTTCCTCTTTAAATGCGGAAACGTCAAGGCCTATTCGGGTGATCATATTTGATGCATATCTAGCTCCCAAATAGTGGGGCATAATTACATAAGTTGCTCCTTCTTTGTATAATTCCAGAGCCTCCACCACATTTTGAGAAATTGCGATAACAATAGCGTCTCTTTTTTCTTTTTTAATTTTTCTGGTTAGAATGATATTTGTCTTAAAATCAGGAATTGTCGAGACGGCAAGCTTGACCTGCTCAAGCCCAAGCTCTTCTAAAAATTCCAGGTCCTCAGCGTCTCCAAATCTATTTGGGATATTTTTCTCCTGAAGGAGTTTTATAGAAGATGGGTTAAAATCAACAACAAGAAACGGTTTTTCAAGTTTACGAAATGCATTTACAAAATCTACTCCAACCCTATCGTATCCAAATAGAACAATTTCATATTTTTCAGCATTTGCGCCAGTTTCTTTACTTTTTTTCTTTAGCTCTAAGAATTTTAGAATATTCTCAACATAAGGATATATTTTCTCCGCATAGAGAATAAAATAAGTCGATCCGACAATCGTCACAAGACCGACAAGGGTAACCAATGACAAGATCTCTTTTGATAAATGTCCTACGCTAAAACCCAATGCTGCCAAAATAAGAGAAAATTCGCTTATCTGAGCAACTGTGAGCCCCGCCATAAATCCAGTTCTTCGCTTATAGCCCAAAAGGTTCATAAGAACAACTACAATAACAGGGTTTCCTATCAAAACAAA
>MFNO01000013.1:20760-142728 GCA_001782075.1 Candidatus Levybacteria bacterium RIFCSPHIGHO2_01_FULL_38_26 | reverse complement strand
TTCTCCACAATGCTTTCTATAAAATTTCTCTTGTCTATTAATTTATGCGTCCGAGGCAAGAATCCTAAGGTCACCAGAAGTTCGTCTTCAAAATATTCAATCGCGGAAGTATTACCAATATTGTTTGATAATTGAAACAAAGTATCCCTTGCAAGAAAAAATACCCTTCTGTTTTCCTGACTCTGCGCGCAAAGAATATCAATAAGTTCGCAAATATAATAGGCATAACCAATCTTTTTTAGGCTGTTTTTTATAGACAAAAACTCCTCCGATGCTTTTGCCTCGATAACAATAGGAAGCGATGAACGAGGACTTTTATAAAGAGTGAGAAAAGTCAAGTTTAAAAGCTCTGTATGAGAGGATCGGCGGCTGGTAATTTTTCGGACACCCGGGGCTTTTGCCTGAATTTTTCCATAAGAATTAGTCAAAAGTGTCAAAATCCTATCTGACTCTCCAAAATTCCTTCTTTTTATAACAATTCCCTCTGTTTTATACGATCTCATAAATCTATCTTTATCTCTTTGTCTGTCAACAGCGGAAACTTTTCTATTTCTTTTTTCCCATTAACATTGACTGTATATTCGTTCCCCCCAGTTCCAGGCTGTTTTTGAATAAGAAGAGGCAGGGGGGAATCGCTGGTTACTTTAAATGGCAAACGGTAGGAAATAGTAAAAGTAGCGCTTCCTTTTGGCCTGACTGTCAAAAATCCTTCAAATACAGTCTTGTCAAACTCTTCATACGAAGTCATTTTAACCTCTGAGCCTTTGGAGTCCAACAATTCGCTTCCTTTGGGCACGTAAATCCTAATCCAATCTCTGAGGGTCGCATTCAGACAAAGTCCGCCTCTTTCCAGATTACAGTCCGAGGGAGCGTGAGAATTGACATAATTTATAGTTAGTTTTTTGGTAATGGCTCCGTCGCTACCCACTTCAAAATCCTGAGTTACTGATTCTTTAACAAACAAATTGGATTTTGCTCCGCCAAAGTTGGCCTGATTAATATGCAAATAGTCTCCATCAAACGGTTTAATTCTCCCAGCCGCATTTAGGCTCTCTATGCCTTCTTGAGCATCTTTGTTGTAAAAGTAAAAAAGCACATGTTTTTCTGAGATTTTGCTAAACAAATCCTGGAACAGCGGACCCCAATACTGTCCGGGTGAAGATTTCAGAGCTTTTTCCATGATTGCGTAAAGCAAAGACCCCAATAGCTGTTTTCTGTCAACCCTTTCAAATCCTACAGGCCTGCTGATTCTATCCTCCAACTCATAGATAACCTGCGGACAATCGCATCTGTCATCGATTTCTGTTGTAAAGCGTATGCCCTCGGCAAATACCTCATCGTCCAGTATTTTTATTGTTGAGACAAGCACATGAGTATCAAGAGCTATAATCCCATCAACATTTATTCTACCCGGCACTTTTTCATACATTGTATTAAACGTTCTCATGGATTCCACAAAATCGGCAGATATATTGGAATCCCTCAAATTAAATTGATTAACCTTCGGAAGATATTTTAGGATCGGTTCAGGCGCTTTAGGTTTTCCGCTTATAAGATTATCCAAATCATAAATATCCCCGGATCTGTCGACATGAACAATACCTTTGTCTATCCTAAAAACTGAATAAGCGGTAATAAACCCGCCTGTGGGACGCAGTTCTTTATCATTTTGGAAAATAACCAAGTATCTTTTCTGCTCAGGATCGCCCAAAAGCGAAGGCAGAGTCTTGATAAAGGGCCTTGCCTGTTCTACAAGAATAATACCCTCATCTGCCAATTTCTGGGCTTGAGCAAGTTGAGTTTTCACCGATGATAAACCCAAAAAGGCATGATAGTGATCCGGGTCAACTTGATCGATTTCTTTACGGGCAGAGCTCAGAGAGCCTGCAATTTGGTCAATGTTGGGAGTAATCTTTCCCATGGTCATAACCGCTGTCTGTATCCTTTCCTCAGCCGTTCCCATGACAAAACTCCCGCTATCTCCTTTAAGACCCAATACATCCGCATAGGGCTCCAGAGAATCAACTAAAATGGTGGCTGCATCAAGTCCATGCGATCCTGCTTTGAGTAAATGATCCACGTCGTTATAATAAAGATTGGCAAAAGGTATAAATCCGACAAATGACAGGGAGGCAAGACTCTTTTGGGTTTCTTCCAGTTCTTTCTTTGTCTTTTCAATCTCTACCGATGCGACTTCGATGTCTTGATCCTTAACCGCATCCCATGCTTTCTTTGCCTGATCAAAAGTTCTCAATCCATGATTGTAGGTTCTCTGCGCTGGCAGGAAAATTGTGAAGTAGGAAATTACAAACAAAACTACCAAAACAATCAATATTGGAAGAGCAATCTTTATCAATTTTTTCTTATTGCCAAACTTAAGTATTTTTTTAATTTTATTGTCTTTACTAGAATCCAGTTCTATTTTGTCAAATCCAGCCATATCCTTAATAATAACTAAAAATATCAATCAATGTCAACTCAAAGAGCGCCTTTTCCGCTAACCATCGCCCATGGAGTTTTGGCAATAATCCAAAGATCATTAATCAAAGATCTTTTTTTCACATATGAAGCATCCATTTTAATACGCTTATCAAAATTTATTTCGCTTCTGCCCGACACCTGCCAATAGCCAGTCAACCCTGGCCTTACAGACAATACTATCTTTACGTCATCTACAGTCTGAGGGTATTTACGCTGCTGTTCCTTCAACTCGTCTGGATAATAAGCTCTTGGTCCAACCAAGCTCATCTCGCCCTTTAGAATATTAACAAGCTGGGGAATCTCATCTATAGAATGCTTTCTAATAAATCTTCCGACTCGGGTCACCCTAGGATCATCCTTTAACTTATAGCTTCCTTTTTTATAATCATCGTAAAGTTTTGCGTACTGTGGATTATCACGCAAAAGTTCGTGAGCGTTCTCAACCATTGATCTAAATTTATGCATCTTAAAAAATTTCCCCTGTTTTCCAACTCTTTGCGGAGTGTCTGCCAGAATCGGTCCTCTAGAATCAAGCTTTATTGCCACAGCGATAAAAATTATAATCGGAAGAAAAATTGTAAGTAAAATAACAGAAAATAAAATATCCATCAATCTTACTGCTATCTCGTAGGACTTACTTTTTTTATGTGAGATGTTCATGCGCGGTTCCGCTTAGACTTTCAACCAATTTCTTTATCTTTGGGACTGATTTTTTCTGGCAAACCAGCAATACATCATCCGTATTTATCACAAGCATACCATCCAAATCTATAACCGAGCATAGTTGATCCGTGAAATTAAAAACGAGAGAATCTTTTGTGTCTTTAAGCAAAACCTTGCCCTTCGTAACGTTTTCTACCGAAGACACTTCCAATGCCTCCTTTAACGCCTCCCATGCGCCGACATCGCTCCAACCAAGATCCGCCGCAATAACAGACACGTGTTTTGGGTCTATTTTTTCTAAAATCGCGTTGTCAAAACTTATCTTTTCAAGTTTTGGATATACATCCCCCACGACGTTCTCGAAATCTTCTGTACCCATTGCATCTTGAATTTTGACTAACCCTTTCCACAAGTTTGGTGAAAATTTTTTAAATTGAGAGAGCAGGAAATTTGGCGTTGTCACAAAATATCCCGGGTTCCAGGAAAAACCCTGATTGTTTAAAAATTCCTCAGCCTCCTTAAGAGTCGGTCTGTAAATTAGCCTTTTAAACCTAAAAACCTTTGTACCGTTTACTTCCTGAGTTTCATTTCCAAACTCAATCCATCCCAAATTCTGATTAGCAAATCTTGCTCTCTGCCCTATAAGAATTAGCGAGTTACTATTTTTTTTGACCAACTTTTCAGCAAAGTGTAAAACCTCGCGAAATCTTCTCTCTTTTTTTACAAAATGATCGCTCCAAATAATCGCGATGGGAGAATCGGGATTCTTTTTGCCAATTATAGACAGTGCCATCCCAACAGCCGGTCCAACATCCCTAAGCGCTGGTTCAAAAATAAAATTGCCGGCTGGAATCTCTGGAAGCTGTTTTCTAACTGTATCCCCGTATCGTTTGCCCGTAGCAATATAAATATCAGAATATGCAAAATCAGGACGAAGCCTATCTACCGCAAGCTGAAGGGTAGATTTATCACCGATTATCTTTTCGAATTGCTTTGGGGTATTCTTGCGCGACAGCGGCCAAAGCCTAGTCCCAACACCACCTGCAAAAATAACTATTTTCATACTTTTTTTATTGTCATTCTGAGCGAGCGGAGCCTAACGGCGAGCTCGCCTGCTTGACAGGCGCAAAGTGAAGAATCTCTTTCATAAACTCTTTTTTAAACTTATCAAAAGAAAATCTTTCAGCATTTTCTATACAATCTTTTGAATTAAATGCTAATTTACTAAATTGTTCAATTGCCTTACCTAAACTTTCAACGTTTTGTTCATTAAAAAATAAACCGGTTTTCCCCTCTTTTACCGTTTCAAGCGCCCCTCCGCCCTTAAAGGCAACAACAGGCTTACCAACACTCTGTGCCTCAAGAATTGTCAACCCAAAATCCTCAATTCCTGGGAATACAAGCGCACGACAACCACTATAATACCCTACTAATTCATTCTGCGTCAAGTAACCCAAGAATTCTATGTTTGTATTTGCAATCGTCCTCAATCTTCTCTCCTCTGAACCAGTACCAATGATTTTTAACGGAAATCCGAGTTTGTTAAACGCCCGAATCGCGAGGTCTATTTTTTTGTATGGTACTAAACGGGAAACGATCAAAAAGTATCCATCTTGATAGTTAGCGGCAGGACCCCGAGCGTCTAAAGTCGAGGAAGGATAAACTACTACAGATTCTCTTCCATAATATTTTTTTATTCTTTTCTGTACTTCTTTTGAAATTGCAATATAAGCATCTGGTCTCTGGGCTGCTACTTTGTCCCAAAACCTTAAATAAGAAACGATAGGTTTTGAAACAAAATTTAAAACAGGATTCCTGAAATAATTATTATATCCGCTCCAAAGATAACGCGTTGGGGTTAAACAATAACAAATATGTAAGGTCTTAGGTTTTGTGATAATCCCTTTTGCCGCCTCGCTTGTGACTGAAATTACCAAATCATACTCATCAAAAGTAAAACTCTCAAAAGCAACGGGCATTAGTGCCGCATATAATTCGTGAGCAGAAGAGGCAAAGGGAAGTTTTTGTAAAAATGAAGTTCTAATATCGAAGGGCTTAGCCCAGGGCGCAGTTTTGGGATTATAAACAGAGGTATAAAGCGGAGCATCGGGGAATAATTTATGAAGCGCCAGAAGAACTCTCTCCGCCCCTCCCCACTTATTTACCCTATCATAAACAAGAGCCACTTTCATCGTAATTATATGGAACTATTGTACCACGGCTGAGGATTACTTTGAAACAAAAACTTTACTCAGAAGCTAACACTTTTTGAGGCCAGTATTGTTTAATTTCTTCTTCATCAACCACATCCCCTACAAAACCTTTTTCCCAATATTTCATTCTGGCCTTCAGTTGCTCGGGGTCGTTAGAACCAATGCTGTTTCTTGGAATTACCACAAAATAATCTTTACCATAAGCATCCCTGACTGTAGTCTCAACGCAAGTTTCCGCTACTACTCCTGTTATTACCAAACTTCTCACACCATGCTCTTCCAGTATTTGGTTAAGAGTCCTGCCTTTCTTATCTTTTCCATCAAATGCAGACCATTTGTGCTTTTCTATAACAATATCTTTACCTTCTTCAGGCTCAACCTTATAAAATTCCCAGCCAAAAGTGCCTCTTTCTGAGTCAACGCTTCCATCTCCATCTTTCTCCTCCCACTTAACAGCTCTTCTCAAATCAGGACCTTTTCGAAATCTCACATCTTCAGAACCTTGAGTAAAAATTACCGGCACGTGAGCATTATGAGCAGTATCTATTAATTCTTGAACCGCTGGAACGATAGATTGCATCTGACTAACATCTCTTCCCCACTTTGCAAATTTTCCTTTTGGGTCACAAAAATCATTCTGCATATCAACAACAAGAAGCGCCGAATGCTCGGGCTTGAGAATTTCTTTTAGTGAATATTGCTCGGGATTAAATTGTAAAGTCTCTCTCATAGTATCCATGCTTTTATTAGTATAACACTAATTACTGCTTGTATAGTTCAATAGTCTGAACTATTGAACCGTAGATCTATTTAATAATCGGCGCGCCACCACGCAAAAACATTGTCAAAAGCAAATCCGCTTTTAACTTATTCAAAAGCCCACGATATTGTTCTTCGTCACTAGGACTCCTATACCATCCACTGACATTTTTCTTGGGCTCAGAATCTGTCAAGCCAAACCTTCTATATGATTCTTCCATATCAGGATCTTCAAAAGGCTCGTCTTTTCTGACTGATACAACAGAAAATATTGGATTTTCTTTTTGAAGTGTATCTACAACAAAACGTAAGCTCTCGTATCTTCTCTCTTCATTTACCTGTGTCCTAGACATACTATCTTCATCTATCGTAATAACCGCTACGTTATAAGTATAAGGAGCGTCTAATTTAACAGAAGCATACTGATGAATGTTAAATGCCATTGATCGTCTTTCTAGAAATGATAATTTATGTTCCACATTTGTATCAAAAAAATAATCCTGCATAGCTTCGTAGCGTTCAACCATTTGTTTTGGTTCCAGCATAATGGGATAAAAACCAGCGTCCAAAGATGCCTTATATAAAAAGCTATCCTCTCCTTGATCTGTAATTATCATATTTGATGGGATAGTTTTGTCATCTATTCCTTGATTACTCTCTCTGAAAATCTCTTTAATTTTGTTTTGTGATTGAATTTGACTTTGCCTGCGCAAATTCTCAAATCTTTTTACAAATTCTCCAAAATCCTCATTTGGATCAATATTCACTTCATTCATCCAGTTTTGAAGGGTCCCCAACCACAAATTCCATGGCACAAATTTTTTCTTTCCTTCTTCCTCTTCCTCAACAACCTCAATGTGCGAAGGTGGAAGTCCATAATTATTTGGGCCAACCGCGACTAATTGATAATTATCATTTGGCAAAATAATTTCTGATGTAGAAAGACTATAATGAGGTTTTCCTTCTTCATCAAGTTCTACGATTTCTGCAAACAAGCCATATTTGTCCGGAGTTTTGTCTTCTCCGCGATTTTCTCTGTTGCTAATCATTATTAGGCGGCGACTGTTGGGATCCAAGAAATAAACTGCTCTCTCTGGCAATTTGAATTGCGGTGGCACTTCTGTTCTTTCTCGAGTAATCCTCTCAATCGCCGCTCCTGTAACACTCATCAAAGATCCCTGAATTCCCGACTCAACACCCACAATCAACCCTCCCTGTATTAATTTATCAGCTACAAGTTCCGGCCTTTTTTGTATCGATTGCTCATTTTCTTGCGTCATAATTTTTCCCCATTCACACCCCAGAGGTACACCCCCGAGGTGTTTTAGCTTCGCACCTAGGGATTTTGCTGTTCTCTTAAGCCACGCCTGTAATAAGGTGTTTTCTGCATAAGTTTGCTAAATTCCTCAATTACTCTCTCTACATCTTCTGCTTTACCCATAAAATCCAATTGCCTGAAAATACAGTATGCTGAACCAAAAGTATTATCAGCATAAAATGTCAGTATCTTACGATAAGTGCCTCTATCAACATTTCTTATGTTTATAGTAAATGTATCATAAAGTTGTCGGCCAACACTTGCCAGCATGCTCTCTTTTCGCGAAACCCTTCTCTTGCGCTGATTTGTATCGAATTTTCTATAAAAAGTTATATCGACGCTGGCTCCCTCATGCGGATAGGTCAACCTATTAAGCTCCTCTTGAGTCACACCATATAAGTCTTCATCAATCGTAGGTAATAATCCTTGAAGAAATCTTTCTGTACCTTTACGGGTCGCCTCGTCTGTATCTTCAATCCATCTTTCGTCTTTGGTTTCCTCATAGAGATCACGTGGAATTTTTTCACCAATACGTCTCCTAATATGGACGTCACTAAACTCAACTCTTGGTTCTGCATGAAATTTAAGTTCCCTGTCTGGAAAAGCTTGTCGGGCAAAATCCTGAATGTCAGTCAGCTCCACATAATTTCCCAATAATAGTTCTTTTACGTATATTCTTATCGCTGCGTTACCAGTTTCATACCCAGCTATTTCTATATCGAACGGCATATCTACTTTTCGCTCAAAATCAATAACCGGATTTACTGCGCCAGGTGTAAGTTTTATATTAAATCCAGATGATCTCGGTGGAGTTAAAATTACCAGCGTATCATTTAATTCCTTTAAACGACTTGGAAATAATGGCGAGAAACCCACAGCTTCTAAATCTCGATTACGGGCAACTGCTTCTACTTCCGAGAAGCTTCTTTCTTGCCTAGCAAGACTTCTATTTTCTGGATCTATTTCCTGACCCCTGGGTTCGCTTTCTAAACTCATATCTATTCCTCCGTTTACACCCTTGGGCTTCTGCCGTGAGCCCTTCGGCAGTGAGCTCAGGGCGTCGAACTGCTCAGTCGAACGGGTGTCTTGCGATTACACCTAAGAATTTACTACGGACTTTACACATGGTTACTCCGCGTACACCCTTGGGGTGGCTTAGCTTCATACCTGCGGATCAGTCTCGTATTTTTCTCTTATTGCTCTTTCCCATCTATCAAGAAACATTTCATCCTCTCTATCTCTGGCCTCAAAATCAAAACCATCAGACTCAATTAGTCCCATTCTCATACAATAATCAAGTTGCCTGCCTATGTCTTTGAAATAATTCATGCTTTCCTTTTCGTATCTATATGCAATTACTTCAGTGTCAAACGCATTGTCTTCGTTAAAAAAACCTCCAGTATCTCTTCTCCCAAGCATAATTTCTTCAATAATAGGATTATCGTTTATATGATCAGATCCACCATCATATCCATTGTCCAACAACCTAATAAGAACCTGCTTGAATTCATCAGTAGTTGGCGCAAATTCTAGCAACTCAGATATTTTCCCAAAAACATGTCTCTTTTCTGTGGAATATTTGCGCTTTAATTCCGCTATGTCCCCAACGTCTTCAAGCTCTTCCCTTTCTTCAAAAGATGAGAGGCTTTTAAAAGCATCCATAAACCCTTCTTCGCTCTCCTCTCCTACTTTAAACATATTTGTATGAACCTTCATTACTTTGTTCTCTTCATTTATAAGATTATTCCACTGAGCATGTGGAGATGATTTAGGAAACTGATCTATCAATTCAACTAACCTCGCGTTTCTCTCCACAGGAGATAAAACAGCGTATTCTGATTCGTGAATTGGTTTTTGACTTTCCATATTCTATTTAGAGATTTTTTAGCTCCACAAGACTCTTTTTAATCTGCTCAACAACAGCTTTTGTATTCTCTGGCATCAGAGAACCCTTTGTTGGAATTTTCAATTCCGTCCCTACGTATGATAGTCTCCCATAGGGCTTCTCTGATCCCAAAGGTTTTTCATTATAGGAAATCCCAATCTCTCGAGAATCAATCCTTTCTATTGCTCCATCTCTAGGATATACCTCCTCTTCTATTGCGTTCTCGGAATCTGCCCACGTAATATCTAGTCTATTTTCGTTAGCAAGAATCACAAACCACGTTCCTCCTCTTTGGAACTTCACCCTAGGATCACTAAGACTAAAACTCTCTCTAAGGATAATTTGTCTTGAAGCTTCGCTCTTAAATTCAGGCCAAGACAAAAGGATCTCTCTTCCTTCCTGCAAAAACCTGCGAGCATTTTCAGCTATTTCTTCATCAGAAATATCCTGCTCCACTTGCTCTCTTCTTGAGTAAAATTCATTCATAATATCTCTACAAGACTTTAGTTTTGTCTTATAGTATGGTATACTATAAACTATGACGCAAGGTCAAAGTCAAGTCAATCCTTCGACAAGCTCAGGATTGACCCTGAGCCAAGTCGAAGAGTCTAAACGCCTAGCTATTAAGGAGTTCGCTCAAATTTGTCGTACGACACCACGCACGCTTCGTTTCTATGAGCAAAAAGGACTGTTCAAACCGTTTAAAGTTGATCCTGAAAATAAATACCGCCTCTATCACCCGCGACAGGCGAGAGATTTCTTAAAGATCAGGCTTCTTCAAAACTTTCACATTCCTTTGGGTCAAATTAAAAAGAAAATCAAAAGAAGCACCGCCGAGAAGTACTTACAAGAAGAGCTCAAAAGAATAACTGAAGAAATAAAGGAAAAAGAAAGAGAATATAAATTTTTGGAGAAGATTAAATATCTTTTGTTTCAAGAAAAAAACCTTAGAAATGTATTTAAAGAAAAAACATTCGGTCCGTTCAAGATATTTTGTATGAAAGTAGAGCATGGAGAGTACGCAAAAATTACTGATTATGTAAAATTTCTGTGGAAAGAGGCAATAAGAAGAAAATTAAACTGCGAAAATTCAGAAATCACTTTTTATCTCAAAGATGTTTACAACCCTAAAAACACACCCATGGAAATTGCTCTCATACTTAAGAATAATAATTCACTGTCATTGCGAGAGCCTGCGAAGCAATCTCAAGAGATCGCCACGGTCGCCAAAGGCGACCTCGCGATGACAAACAATCGTTTCTACTACAAATTCTATCCCAAAACAAAAATTATGGCTTATGAATATACCGGACCATATGAATATCTGATTCTTGTTTATCAAAAACTATACTCTTATTTTGAAGACAATAAAATAGACCTTAAAGGATTTGTTTTTGAAGCCTACAAGCATGGACCCCTAAACACCAAATCCAAATACGATTACCAGACTATGATAGGATTTCCAATCTAAAGTTCACCTCGAAGGACGATTATTATCTTGTCAAACCATCCAAAAGCTTGTCTATTTTTATTGTCGCGACGCAAACCACACTATCCGCGGCTCCATAGTAAACAAATAACTCACCGTCAACTACAACAGCTCCGCAAGGAAAAACAACGTTTGGAACCTGACCTTCTTTTTCATAAACCTCTTCCGGCTTTAAAATAGGATATTCTGATCTTGTAATTACTTTAAGCGGATTATTTAAATCCAGCAAGGCAGCTCCTACTCTATAATAAAAATCCTTGCTAATTCCATGGTAAAGCAATAGCCAGCCTTTTTTTGTTTCTATTGGAGGCGGACAGATTCCAATTTTAAGAGCATCCCATTTATTCTTTCTTGGTCTGATCAGCATATCGCCTCTTAGAAATTTTCCATTGCTAAAATTGAGATCGCTCACAAAATCTACATAAATTCCCGGCTCTATCCGATGAAATATCATATAACCTCCTTTAATCTTTTTTGGAAGAATGCACGCGTCTTTATCGTCAACATTGGGAGGAGAAATAATTTTGGGCTTTTCCCAAGAATTCCACTGCCGATTGAGAAAATCTTGTACTTTTATAGAAGTGAAGGCTACCCTAGGAACTCCTACGCCATCAAACGCCGTATAGCACATATAAAATCTGTCATCAATTTTTGTAATTCGGGGATCCTCGCAGCCGGAATTTCCAGGCTTTTTCTTTTTTTCAAAATCTTCAGTAGGGATATATATCGGCGAGCTCAACCTTTCATCTATACTAAATCCGTCAGATGATACTGCATAGCCGAATGAAGATGTCTCATCTTGCGACATTGCCCTATATACAACATGAACCTTCCCTTTCTCATAAACCGCCGCCGGGTTAAAAGTCGCCTTTGACTCCCACGGATGATCTTCTATCGGACTAATTATGGGATTTTTTGCAAATCTTTGAAGCCTAATGTTTTTTTGCAAAAGAAGATCATCCAGTAAGTCTTTATAATTGCAAGCAGCAAGACACACGCTGGTATCTGCGGCACCGTAATAAACAAAAAGCTTCCCGTTGTGAACTACAACGCCTGTTGGAAAAACTATATTTGCTACATTTCCATAAACTTCATAATCTTTTTCAGGAGTAAGCAAAGGCTCCTGCGTCCTTGCCAAAATTTTTTGCGGGTTGTTTAAGTCAAGCAAAGCGGCTTCTATACCAAAGACCGCTGCGCCTGACAAATAATTTTGAATATATGAATAAATCAAAAGCCATCCGTGCTCTGTTTTGATAGGAGGAGCTCCTACTTCAACCTGATCGTTTCCCTCTTTTTGCAAATGAACAGAATGTTCGGAAAGACTTGAATACCATTTATCCCAATATTCTCTGGACCAAATATCCGATTCTTTATCAAAGTATGCTATACATGCTTTTGACGGAGGGATATCCGTGTTGGCTGTTAGAACTGCGGCTATCTTCCCATTGATTTTTTCCGGAAAAATAGACATTGCTTTTGCGTTAAAAGGGGTAACAAGATGTTTTTCTTCAAGTGTTTTAAAGTCACTCGTTATTGCCAGTCCTACTTTAATCCCATCTGCAGAAAATGGGTAGGAAGAAAGAGCAGTATAAAAAATAAAATATTTATTTCCCAGCCTGGTTATTCTTGGGTCTTCGCAGCCATAAATTTCCCACTCAAGCTCCGGTTTTATAAGTTGTTTATTATTTATAAAATTTATACCGTCAACGCTTTCTGCGTAACCAATAGAAGAAACCTCCATGTTAAATCCGCTGTGGTGTCGTGGGCTAGATAACGCTCTATAAACTAAGTGAAATTTGCCATTTTCCCCAGCCACACAACCATTAAACGCGGCTTTTTTTTCCCAATCATTCTTTATGCTTGGCAAAAGTATGGGATTTTCTAAAAACCGTTTTAGTTTAATCATTGTAACTTGTAACTTTTCTTGTAGAATATTCCGGATCAAGCGTCAGACGATTCGAAGACTTTAATCCGAAGAGAAAACTATCCAAATTTTTACTTGCAGCGCACACAAACGTATCTGCTCCTCCATAATAAACAATTAACTTTTTCCCCAACACCACTGCTCCGCATGGATAAGCAACTCCTGCCTTATATCCCTCATTTTCATAATGCCTGTCTGGTACCAGGATCGGATTATTGGAGCGATGCAAAACAATGGTTGGATTTTCTATATCCAGCAGCATAGCTCCAACTTTATACTTTGATGGATCATGATCAGAAACCGCATGATAAATAAGAAGCCACCCGTCTTTTGTTTTTATGGGAGGCGCACCGGCTCCAATTTTGCGGCTATCCCAAAAATTTCTGCGGGGAGTTATACTAAATTCTCCTTTTAAGTACCTGGTTTTTTCAAAATTTAAATCATCCAAAAAGTCTATCAAGATATTAGGAAAAACGCGATGAAAAATTACATATTTTCCGTTGATCTTCTTTGGAAGCAGACAAGGATTCTTATTGATCACATTTGGCGCTGAAATAAGCTTCGGTTTTTCCCAAGCCCATCTTTTGCAACGAAAATCATCTGTTCTTATTGAGGTTATTGCAATTTTTGGATGCTCATTTCCGTTAAATGCTACATACGTTAGATAAAACCTATCGTCGATTTTCGTAATCCTTGGGTCTTCACATCCACCATATCCTCCACCCGACATATAATTTATAATAGGCAACCCGCCTGGTGATTCAAAATCTTGGGTAGGAGCATAGATCGGATAGTTAAGCCTCTCATCAATGTTTATCCCGTCTTTGCTTGATGCATAGCCAAGAACAGACGTATTGCTCTCCCCTATTGCCCTATAAAGAAGATGTACTTTGCCGTCATCGTAAACAGCAGCGGCATTAAAGGTTGCCTGAGATTCCCAAGGATGTTCCCTTATAGGTTTTATTACTGGGTTTGCTTCGTGTTTATCAAGCATAAGAAGGCCGCTTGATTCTTCGTAAACTACTTTGTCAAAGCTTGGATAAGAAACGACAAAAACTTCTCCGTCTATATCAAAATAAAGAAGGAGTTTGCCCTTAAAAATTACGGATCCTAAAGGATAAACAGATTTTCCGATCCAATCCTTCACCGTATCCAACACAGGAATATTTCTTCTAAACAAAATTTGACTCGGATCGTTTTTGTCAAAAAGAGAGCAGCCAACCAAATACTGTGTACCTTCTCTTTTTTCAACCCTTAAGTAATAAATGAGAATAATTCCTTTCGGACTCTGGATCAAACTTCCCATTTTAATAGGAAGGTTATCAAAATAACCACTTCGCGCTTTAAGAACCGGGTCTTTTTTTACATGCCAAAACTCAAGATCGTAAGAAGTTGCAATTTTTATATCCTTTTCACCAAAGTACAAAACATACTGATCTTTGTATTTATAATCTGGCACCATCATCGCCGTCTCTTCTAAAGGAGAAATTTTACCTATCTTATTCCAAGTAATTAAATCATTGGAAATTGCAGAGGCTAAATACTCAGTAGGCTTAAGTCTGACCTTGTATGTTAAAAAATGTCCATATTCAAAATTGGAGATCCTAAAATCTCGCAAATTTAGCGCGCTTTGTCTTTTCCCTTTAGCGTCCGATATTGAAGATTTTTTCGGATAATGTCTAAAATTTAATCCATCCTCGCTTATGCTGATATTAAAAGGTCTGGAAAAAAGAAATACGTTTTTACCATCAGAAAAAACGCCCAAACCACCAGATGTCATCTTAGGGGCATGTGTGAGGAGGGTAGGCATAACTTAAGCATAGAAAAAGCTTATTTAAAAATCAATAAGCAATATTATCTTCATAAACCCTTAGGGTTTCTTTTGCCATTTTTTCCCATGAGAACATCTTTACTCTCTCAAAACCCTTTTCAATCTTGTCTCTATATTTATCACCAGAGTCTAAAACAGGTATCAAATTCTTAGCAATTTCTTCGCTGTTTTTAGGATCGAAATAAACCCCAACACCCCCACAAATTTCTCGAAAAGTTGGAATATCCGACGCCAAGACCAAACATTTATTCGCCATAGCTTCCACTGCCGGCAATCCAAAACCCTCCATAAGCGAGGGCATGACTAATACTCTGGCATTTTTATACAGGATCATAAGCTCTTCATCACTGACTTCTCCCAAAAACAATACGGATTTTTCCAAACCCATATTTTTTACTTTTTCTTTTAGTCTTTTATAAAAATAGTCCTCTTTGCCGACTAAAACCAACTTAATATCATTAGATCCTTCGGCTAAAGCCTCAGGATGACAAACTAAGTTAAACGCCTCTATAAGTCTCTCCAAATTTTTATGAGGATAAGCATTGCCAACGTATAAAAAGTAATTTTTAACCTTTAACTTTGAAGTTTTAACCTTTAACCTTGAATTAATTCCAACTCCTTCATAAGTTACAACCACTTTGCTCGGATCAACTTTTAAATGATCGACAATTTCGGCTTTCGTCGCATTAGAAACCGTGATAATTTTTTTTGCTTTTTTTGCCCCATTTGAGATGACAGATTTATACCCCAAAAGTTTTAATTGATACAAGGGCAATGCTAATGTTGATGCTTCTCCAGTTGGGAAGTGGTGAAGTATCAAATCATGAATGGTAACGATAAATGGTTTATTGTAAAAAATTGGAACAGAAAAGTAGGGAAAATGCACAAGATCAAGATTTTCTTTGTTTAGAATCGAAGGAAAACGCCACTGCTCCTCAATAGTATGCCAGCGAATATCCGCAGTAATTATCTTAAACCTGTCATTCTGAACAGAACGAAGAATCTCTTTTCTGTCTTTAGATAAAACAAAGAAAACATAACTATTCTTTCTATCGATAATTAAAAGCTGTTCTGTAAGGTTTCTTATATATCGCCCCACTCCCGATTCATTCCAGAGCCTGCAATCAATCCCTATTTTCATAATAAATTTAGATACCAGTAAGACGTTCTTTGAGGTTTATTGCGCCAAAAATAAACCAAGTGATGAATTTTGGATATTTTTCTTGGTAATGTTTTTTGTAAAATATTCTCATGGCGGAAAAACGTTCTTTTGTGGCAAGTTTTTTTGTCTTTGCATCCGCAGTTGTTATTTCTTTTGAAATTTCTTTAATTCCGCCTGAAACGCCTTTGTGATGAAGAATGAAAACTGTCGGGACGTAATAGACCTTCCATTTTTTCTGTTTTAATTTGTAGCAAAAGTCCAAATCCTCTCCGTAGAAAAAATAGTCCTCATCCCACCATCCTATATCTTCTCCTGCCTCACGTCTGACCAGTAAAAACGAGCCTGCCCCCGAGTCTATTTCGTGAGTTTTGGATAAATCCATAAAACCCAGGGTATATCCGCTGAAAAATCTGGACTTTGGAAATATTTTATAAATTCCGGAAAAATAACAAAACGCGTTCCACGGAGTTGGAAATCCGCGGTGCGAAGAATCATCTATTTCCCCATTTGGCAAAACAACTTTGCATGTCGCTGCTCCCGCATCTTTATTCTTATCCATAAAATCAATCATAGTCTCTAAAGTTTCAGGGTTAATTATCGTGTCTGGATTTAGAAACAAAAGATACTCCCCCGTTGCATGTTTTACGCCTATGTTATTTGCTTTCGAAAAACCTAAGTTCTTATCGTTTGCTATAAATTTGAATCTTGTCCTGAGCTTGTCGAAGGATTTGATTTCCTCAACCGTTCCATCGCTTGACGCATTATCAACGACAATAATTTCGTATTTAAGTTTACTTCCAATACCATCTTGTATTGATTCTATACACTTTTTCAGAAAATCTTTTGTATTATAAGAAACAATAATTATTGATAAATCAATCTTTTTCATATACTATTCCAAACATCTGCCAATTTCCTGCCGATTATTTCCCAAGAATATTCCTTCTCCACAAGCTCTCTTGCGTTTTTAGATATTTTTTTTCTTAGATCAAAATCATCAAGAAGCATTTTTAATTTGTCAATAAACTCATAATCGCTATTTGCAACTATTATATTATCTCCGTTTTTAACCGCCAGACCCTCAAGTCTATCCGGCAAGGCTACAACTGGAACTCCCTTTGCCATCGCTTCAAGAATCTTAAAATTCGTTCCGCCTCCTAGCCTAATGGGAGAAACCACAACATCTGCCTTTTCATATTCTCCTATAATATTAGCAACAAATTCCTTAGCTTCTACCCCTGGGTCGTCTACAAAAGACAGATTTTTAACTTTTTTACCAATAATAGTAAGCGTTATGCCTTTATCAAGTTTTTTAAAAACATAATTATAAAAATAATTGATTCCATCAATGTTTGGAATATAACTAAAATTCCCTATAAAAAGAAGTCTTTTGCCGATCTTGTTTTTGGGCAGATTAAACTTAAACTCATCGATATCCACTCCGTTTTGAACAACCTCACATCTTGGATTATATTTTCTAATTTCCCTTGCCTCCGTGTCTGACACTGCTATACAAAGATCTGACATTCCAAGTAATTCTGTCTCCTCATTTTTTATCAATCTTGTCTGAAATTTGTAAAAAGGTTTTAGTGGTGCTGGAACATTATTTTTTACAAAATCTTCGTAAATTTTAAACTCTATATTCTCTGTTCCGAAAATCTGCTTAATACCCAGCTCTCTAAACTGAGTGTTTATGAAAAATGCCGTATATAAAGACTCAAAATGAACTATATCTATTTCTTTTTTCTTAATGATAGAAATAAGTTGCCTCAAAGTAGAATTTGAAAAATAAAGAGTTTTAAATATTGATTCTTGACAGAGAAGTCCCAAAATATTTCTTGGATCTGTAAGCTTTCTCCGTTTTTTAATCCCAACCACAACTACCCCAATCTTATCCATTTCTTTTTTATAAGATTCTGTAAAATCGTCTCTGACAAATGAAAAAAGATATTTCTTAAAATTAGATCCTGAATGTCTCATCATATTATATGCTCTATTTTTACCGCCGGTATTGGTAGGATATGGAAAGTCGTAAGTTACAAACAATATTTTTTTCATTTTAACTTTAGTATAAGATAACTTGATCCAGAAGTTACATGTTTATAAGTTTTACCAAAACCATCAAAATCAGATTGCGTAGGATTTGCAATTACCAAATATTCTGCGCCTGATTCAATAAGTTCTTCTATTGATTTTTGGAAAACAGGCCATCCTCTTCTTTGTATCAGATTAAGAAATGTGGTGCTTCCATCATAAGGCGCGATCACTGTAGCGTCCTTTGGCAATATTTTGTTGGCAGCCCCTGCCGCCTCAACCATACCGCGATCGTTTATATTGAAGTAATCTCTCGCCTGAGTCCATGAAAACCAAAACATTGCAAAAATTATAACCGTTACTGCAACCGCCCCATACCTCCCTAATCTACCCAGCAGCCAAGCCGCCCCCAATCCCCCAAACATGCTTACAGTCGGAATTATTGCAATTTGATAATAATCATGCTGTACATTTCCCGTTGCTATAACCAAAAGATAAATAAGAGATGATAATGCAAATGACAAAAAAAGACCCGAGCTTTTTTCCTTTATCCTTCTCAAAACCTCAACTGTGCCAACTGCGGCAAAAATAATCCCGCTATATCCTAGAATCAACTTCGTTATCCTTTCAAAAAAAATCCACCTAAAAAATGCCGGTCGAAAACGAATTCCATTGCCATTAAAAAGCCAGCCCGATACGGGAATGCCCTCGGGATACTGTCCTATCCACCACCGCCATACAAGAAGAGGCGCAAGTGTTAAAAAAGCAAACAACCAAATCTGCCATTTCTTGACCAATCCAAGCCCAAACTCCCTCAATGCAAAATAAATTATTGGTAAAGTGAAAAACAAAGCAAACGGTTTAAGTAAAAAAGCAAAGGCAGTAAACAAGATTGAAAGAGCGAAGAATATTTGATTTTTAATATGTCCTTCGACGTTGCTCAGGATGGTGAGCTTGTCGAACCATATTTTTGATTTTTGATTTCCTGTCCTGAGCTTTGTCGAAGGATTGATTTTTGATTTTTTTTCTATCCATTTATCAAAAAAGTATATACCTCCCATTATAGATGCCGTCATCGAAGGATCAGGCAAAATTGATCTTCCATAAAAAATAGAAAATGGCAGGAATAAATAAAAAAATGCTGCCATAAATCCTGCTATTCTTCCCGCGTATTTTTTAGTTAATAAAAACACAAACACTGTTCCAGAAAGCGTTGCAAAAATAGATATAAGCCTCCCCCATTGCTCCAATGTTAAACCCAACTCCCCTAAAACCCCAAATAAACCTGCCTGCAATGCGTTGTAAATCGGAAATTCTACAAATCTATACCCTTGCGGATTATCCAACCCCGACTGCACATTTGAAATATCAAAGTAACGGGGATAAAGAAGATCAATTCCATCCCGAACAAAAATCGCAGACACCGCGTTTGTATCAGACTGACGGAAAGAATGCCAATCAGCAACCGGATTATCAAATCTATAAAGCCTCACCAAAAACCCGAGCAGGAGAATAAGAAGAAAAATAAATACCTCGATCTTTTTCACTATCTTATTCTAATATATTGAGCTTGCGGTTAGCAAACTCCTTATTTAGAAGATTTTGGCCTAACTACTTCCACAAGGCTTCCGTCATCGTTGAACTTTAATACATGATTTGTAAAAGATGTTCCTGCTGAACCGGTTGCCTGCTCAACACTTTGGTGTTTATATACTTTAAGATTATCGTTTCTAAAACTAAGCCAAACAGCATCCTCGAGTCCTACTGGAAATATCCACGCGTCTCCATGTCTTATGGGTACGTCAACAAAATGAAGTTCTGCTTCTTCTGACCAATGGCTAGAGTACAAAGAGTCTATAGATATGAAAAACTTTTTTGCCTTATTTCCTGCTGTCCGCCAGTCACCATGACTCTGTTGCACTTGAATAATGTGAAAAAGAGAAAATACCGAAAGAGCGACAACCATGCTCATAATCGCTATCTCTTTTCCAAAGCCCAACAAATAATTATAGACACTTCGAAGCAAAACTACGAGAATCAAAAGCACTCCAAAAGACGCAACATAGCTGTAGCGAGAGGTTATATTTCCAAGTCCCAAAAATGGCGTCAAAACGATTAGGAAAAACATGAATCCAAACATAATTGTTCTAAAATTTTCCACGGCAATTTTTTTCCTAATGTGTTTGTAAAAAAGAAATAGTAAAAATAAAATTATGGGTACTAAAACCAAACCTATTCCCACATATTCTCTTGAAAAGTTACGAAGTGCTTGATAAAAAGGCAGAGATGCCGAACCCATAAATACAATAGATAAATAGCCCAGTATATTGCCGCCAATATTGAGAGGAAGCTTTAGCAAATCATACGAGTAATCACCGCTTAGCCAATGAGAATTGGAAATAAACCTAACAAATAAATAGAAAAAAACAGGAACAAACAACCCTAAGTATTCTTTCTTTTTAAGAATGTTAAAGATTCCAACCGACCCGTCAAAAATTGTTTTATAAGCAATAAGTAAAAATGGAATAACTACTCCCATTTCATGAAAAAGAAGCGCAAGCGTCATGGCAATAACTGAGAAGTAATAATAAAACAGTCTCTTTTTTTCAAGCCAAGAAATAAACATCAGAAGGCTTAAAAGCAGAAAAACATTGTTGAAAAGATGACCAGTGGTTGATATCCAAAAAACATTTTCAGAATATCCGCTCATAATTAGAAAAAGAAGCGCAACCAAAAAAGACCAGAAATTATTTCGGAGTATCCTCCTGGCAATCAGGAAAAAAAGCAACGTAGCTATAAAATGAAGGGATATTGAAACCAAATGAAAAACTACCTGATTTAGCCAAAATACCGAATACATCAGGAAAAAGTACAATTTTGTACCAGGTCTATAGAAAAATCCGTCTGAATCAAGAAAATAACTCGAAATTGTACCAATTATAGAACCTTGAGAATCTGCAGCCCACCTAAACCAGGTGAAATCATCTCCAACAAAATAATTACTAAGCATTTGAGAAAATATAATAATTACCCCAATAAATAGATAAATTGCTATTGCATAAGTAGATGTTGCGGCTTTGTTGATTTCCTTTAAAAGCTCTATATCTTTTGTTTTATAAAAAGCAATCGCCCCAAGAGTTATCCCAGTCAAAAGCCACAGTGAAAAAGCTACTTTGGATGCCTCAAAAACGTCAATAAGAAGAGCATTGAGAAATAGGCCGATAACTCCTGCCGCAAAACCAATCACAAAACTTCTTACAATTGGGGAATCAATATTTGTAAAAATTTTTTTTATATAAATTCCAACGACCAGAAATATAGCAAAAAAAGAAACAGTCCCCAAAACACCTGTTTCTGCAAGCATCCTTAGATAGTTGTTGTCAACTGCAAGTCCTACAGACCCATAGCCGCTTCCAACTAAAACATTTCTCTCAAGTGCAGCAACCGCCTTGGGCCATTCTCCTTGAAACCTTGTTGTAAAAGAAAGATCATATGCGGACGCTCTTTTCAACAAAAAGTCTCCATGAAAGACAATTGCTTGAGCAGATTTAGTCGAGGAAGGAGTTGTTTCAATTTCATAAATAAAATTCCCCAGGCTTCTTGTGACAGGAGAAAGGGAAAGATTAATATATTCACTTCCTTGAGGCAAATTCTCCCCGGTCAAAAGATCTGCCCCTTTAACAACAGGCACTTCTTCTGGAAGATACTCGGGCAACACATACGCAGACGGAGTAGCTTCAATATCCTCTCCTTTTGACCCAACAGCACTATCTAGCTCTCCTTTGTTGGAGATTGCCATTTGCTTTATAACTTTGTCTTTGAAATACGCTGACTCAAGATATTCTACATGGCCTATTGCCTCTCCTGTCTTTGAATCGACCACTACGTTGACCTCCTGGATAGTGCTGCTAAACCGATCAAAAAGTGTGGGTTGAAACATCAAAAACCCAAATGCTCCAATCACTATCAGAGGAATTGACAGGAATACAAACCGCTTGTTATGAAAAAACAAAACTATAAGAAGTGACAAAAATAAAACAAAAAACGATACCCTGGAAACTGTCATAAAAAGAAGAATAATGCCCGCGGAAACAGTTCCAAAAAGAGCTGCTTTTATAAAATAATTTTTTATTCCAAAAAAAACACTAGCAAGTATTGGAACTATCAAAACAAGGTATGCTGCCAGATCATAGTGGCCGGCAAAAGTTGAAGGAACGCGCGAAAGCTGAGATAGCTGTATGGGCAAACCCTTTGCGAATTCTTCGTTCATCGTTAGATATGCCGGAAATCCTGAGTATTTCTGTCCGAATCCATATGCAACAATCGCAAGCAGCGTTATAACAAGAACAATTATTGTTGTTCCCAAAAAACGTTTGTCCCGCATGCCAGAATAAGCGATAAAAAACAAGCTCAAATACTCTATATGGCGAAGGTAAGCGAGAAATGCAACGTTGGGGAAAACATTAGCAGTTCCTGGGAAAATCAAAATTATGCCGTGAATTGTTGCTATTGCTCCAATTATCCAAAATATCATTATTGGAATAGTCAGTGGGGTCTTGAGCGTAATTTTTTTCTTGACAAGAAGAATTACCCATAAAATCAGCGTCAGAAGAACAGCGACATCTTCCCCCCTTATGTAAACCCAAGTATTTCTGACGTCAACAAGAGGAATTTTTGGATATAAAGGAATAAATGCAAGTAAAATTAGTGTTACGACAAACAAAATATTATTCCGTGCCCAAATCAGTATTTTCTTCATATAAATAAGTATTTTTTATTATTTCTTATTCTGGACTGCATTACAAGTGCAAGACTTTTAGACCAAAGCATTGCTGCTGTAAAGAGATAAGAAAAAACATTTCCGTGTTTTTTGTGAAAGTAAATAAGACCCTTGTGAATATTTTTTATGGCAAATGAGCGATTCGAACTTCCCTGACCTTCATGAATTATAGCGACATCGGGACAGAAGTACACCTTGTAGCCGTTTCTTTTTATCCTAAAACAAAAATCCATGTCTTCAACGTACATAAAAAAATTCTCGTCAAATCCCAAAAACTTTTCAAACAATTCTCTCTTTACCATCATAAAACCCCCACTAACAAAATCTACTTCGGATAGTTTATTAGGAGAATATCTTATACCTAATAATTCATCCAATCCCAAAGACATTAAAAAAATTTCAAAAGTCCCAAGAAATTTACCCACAGATTTTTCTTCTTTTCCCTCTTTTGTCAAAATCTTACCCCCTACTACTCCAACCTGCTCATCCTTATCAAAAACTGAAATTAAATTTTCAAGCGAACCTCTTCTCCACTGGGCATCAGGATTTAAAAACAAAATATATTTACCTTCTGCAGCCTTTGCCCCGATGTTACAGCCCTTGGCGAACCCCAGGTTTGCTTTATTCTCTAAAACTTTAAATTTTCTACTATAACGCTGGGCTTTTTTTAATGTACTGTCAGCAGAATTATTATCCACAATAATAATTTCATAATCCGATGTTTTGTTAAACTCATAAATACTCTTTATCAATTTATCAACGAACCTCTCGGAATTGTAGGTAACGATAACAATCGAAGTTTTCATCTAAACCACGCAGCTCTTCCTAATTTATAAGATGGGTTCTTGACTTTTCTCTCTCCAATAGTTTTTGCCGGAATCCCTCCGACAATTGCAAACTCAGGGACATCTTTAGTCACCACCGCTCCAGCACCAACAACCGCGCCTCTGCCAATCTTTACCCCAGGCAAAATAATCGCGCGAGGTCCAATAAAAACATAGTCTCCAATCTCTACCGGTACTGTAACCGCATGAAAATCCTCACTATTGACATCGTGTTCTGAATTATAAATCATGACTTCTGATGCAATATCAACGTGATCGCCAATAATTAACTTGTCCCGTCCATCCAAAACCGCTCCCTCTCCAATTATTGTATCTTTTCCTATTGCTATGTTGCCGGGGACATAAAACCGTGCCTGCATATGGATCGTAGAACCTTCTCCAATCTTTAGTCCAGCCAATCTATAAAAAAAACGACGGATATGATGGGAAGGAAAATACCCAACCCAATATATAAGAAAAGACACCTCAAATTCCAATAAGACCGTTTTTATTCTTCTAATAATTCTTTCCATTGTTTGCTACCTGGGTTAAAACATCCAAAGTCTCTCTTGCCGTTTTTTCCCAACTAAATTTTTTTACTTGTTCGTAGCCTTTTTCTATAAGTTTTTTTCGGAGTTCTGAATTATTAATTATTAATTCTAAATTTTTTGCTATATCTTCAACATCCAAAGGATTGATATAAAGGGCGGCATCTCCTCCTGCCTCGGGAAGCGACGAAACACTGCTTGTAATTACAGGACAACCATACTTCATTGCCTCTAAAACCGGAAGACCGAATCCCTCATAAAGGCTTGGTAATACAAAACATATGGCATTTTCGTAAAAACCCGGAAGGTCTTCATCGGATACAAAATCCAAAAACTTCACTTTGTCTTTTATTTCAAATTTTTTAGGTGCTTTTAAAATATCTTCGTACAACCAACCTTTTTTACCAACTATTACCAATTGGATGTCATTCTGAGCCCGACGGTTGGCGGGCGAAGAATCTCGAGATCCTTCACTTCGTTTCGGATGACAAAGGAGGCTAAATGCCTCAATCAACCTTTCAATATTCTTCCTCGGCTGCAGAGTCCCTACAAACAAAATATACTCACCGTTAATTCCATATTTATCTTTGAGTGTTTTTTTCATTTGTTTTTTGTATTTTGTATTTGTTTCGAATTTCGCTCGCCTCGCTGCGAAGCGGGGATTTCGAATTTCGGATTTTATTCCAGGATACGTAACCACAACCTTATCTTCCGCCACTTTGTATTCTTTGATTATATCATTTCTACTTGCCTTGCTTATGGTAAGCACTTTTTTTGCATTATGAAGAGAATAAGATGTCCAATTCTTCAACTGATATAAATCAGACTTTTTAAAAAGCTGCGGAAAATGGATATAGGATAAGTCCATAATTGAAATAACTGTTGGCACAGGAGAAAAACGAGGAGCATAGTGGGTGGGGCTAAAAAAGACATCCGGTCGAGGTCTTTCCAAATATAAGTTTAGCGGCAGGGCAAACTGAGTCCACAGCTTAGTTGGGCCAAAAATTGAATACTGCCACCATACCTCCTCCTTTGGAAAATCACTATATGGCTTATTTTTTAAATAAATCTTGAATTTTAAATTGTGATTTTGATTTTTGATTTCCTGTCCTGAGCGTTGTCGAAGGATTGATTTTTGATTTTCATAGAAATGTCTCAGCAATTCAAATGAATACTCACTAATCCCGACCCTTTTATCAACATTCGCCTCGTTCCCATCAATTCCTATTACCATATTTAAATCCCCGGATAAATGACTTTTAATCTTTTTTCTTCGATTCCTAATATCTCCATTGCGTCTCTTTTGGTTGCTTCTGAAATACAGAAAACAATATCTGATTCTTTCTTAACCCACTTTAACTTTCGTTTTTGAGTCTCTACAATTGTCCTGTCAGTTTCTCTCGGGTATTTATAAACAGTTAAATCGTACAAGATTGTTGCTTTTTTAGCTTTCTTGGTCGGCGGCTCTGTCCAATCGGATGTTATAAATATATCAACATCACCGATAAAATTTTCAATAGGAAATATATGAAGCTTGTTCCAAAAAATATCAAGTAAGGCTGGCGGCAACCTATACTCTTTAATTTTTAATTTTGAATTGTAACCTTGAACTTTTACCTTTGAACTTTTAACTTTTTTTCTTAATGATGAGAAAAACAAGATATATTCATTCTCTTTATCTATTTCTAAAAGATTCTCTACTAATTTTGATAGCAAATTCGCCACACCCGTCCCCTCATACGCCATCTGGCTGACATCAATCCCAATCTTCACTGTTATATTCTACAATTTTTGACGCTTAATTATCAAACAAATCGCCAAGAGAAAAAATGCAGCTGCGTACCAAGTGAGGCGTTCGGCTGTAAAGAAAATCCAAGAGCTAAATAAAGGAATAGATAAAAAAAGACTGATAATTCCGGCAAAAACCGCCAATTTAGGATTTCCCCTATATATTAGAAATAAAAATGCAACGATAAATACAATGTCTTGTAACTTCATCCTGTTTTGTCTATAATAATTATTCTATCCTACTCTATAGATGGACAAAACTCAACTTCCCACAAATTTTATAAAACACACGACCAAAAACCCCTTGCAAAAATTACTAATCAACAATTTCTATTCAACGCTTGTCTCCTTAGCAAAACCCATTAATCCAAACACAGTCCTTGATGCCGGTTGCGGAGAGGGATTTACTTTGAACAAACTCATGTCAAACAATATTGGCAAAAGCATTGAAGGGGTCGAATATACGAAAGAAGCAATTACCCTTGGAAAAAAGCTGTTTCCAAAAGCAAAAATCAAATCAGGAAGCATCTACGAACTTCCGTATAAAAACAATTCTTTTGATCTTGTAATTTGTACAGAAGTACTCGAGCATATGGAATATCCTCAAAAAGCCCTACTTGAAGCTCTCAGAGTCTCCAAAAAACATATAATTTTATCGGTACCCAATGAACCCTTTTTTAGAATCGCCAATTTATTAACTGGAAAGTATGTAAATGAATTTGGAAATTCTCCGGGTCACATAAATCACTGGACTTTTTTTTCTTTTCAGGATTTTATAAAAAAAAGGGGAATAAAAATAACCAAAATAAAACTTCCATTTCCTTGGATAATAGTCTTGGCAGAAAAATAAAAGATTATTTATATTGCTTGAAGAAACTTTCTGATACCTTCTTTACATAATCAATATCTTTATCTGACATAGCCTGATGACAACCCAACAAAAGAGAGTGTGCCATAATTGCATCTGAATTCTTGAGCGTACCATTGATTCTAACTTTCACATTCTTATAAGCAGGATGTCTTGTTATGTTGCCGGAAAAAAGCACTCTTGTTTGAATTCCCCGCGACTCCAAATGCCTTAGGAAGGCATACCTGACAAAAGGCGCATTTTTTCTAACCGTTAAGGGGAATGCCAGCCAATTTGTTTCTGCTCCTTCCAGAAGATAAGGAAGATAAAACCATTTTTCATATTTGCTAAAATATTCCTTGAGTTTTTTAAAATTATGAGCACGTTTTTTAAAAAAACTATCAAACCTCTTTAGCTGCACGAGTCCAAAAGCTGCTCCCGCCTCATTCATCTTCGCGTTATGACCAAACTCTGAATATAGAAATTTCGCGTCGTATGGAATATTATCTATAGAAAAGTTGAATCTTTTGTCAAACTCTTCTTTATCGTTTCCTACTCTACCCCAATCACGAATAGTAAAAATCCTGTCTCTTAGCTTTTTGTCGTCTGTTAAAATCATTCCGCCAAAACCCAAAGCTGTAATTATATGCGAACCGTAAAACGACGTAGTCGTTAAATCGCTATAAGAAGCTGCGGTTTTGGAATTAATGCGTGGAGCAATGCAATCACAGGAATCATCTATCAAAATTAGTTTATATTTATTTGCTATTTTTCTAAGTCTCTCCATGTCACAAACTCCCCCCACAAGTTGAGGAACCATAATCGCTTTTGTTTTCTTTGTTATAGCTTTTTCTATCAAATCCTCATCTACGGTATATCTTCCAATCACGCAGTCTACAAAAACCGGAATCAGGTTGTTTAGAACTATAGAAGAAACAGTTGTTGAGAATGTGCAGGCAGGCGTAATAACTTCACTTCCTTCTCCAAGATGAAGGCTTTGAATTGCAATAAGATTCGCTGAAGAACCGGAGTTTACCGCAATTGCGTATTTTTTTCCAAAAACTTTGGCTACTTTTTCTTCGAATTTTTTAACCAGCGGCCCTGAGGCTAACCACTTATTGTTCATTGATCGCATTACTGCTTGCTTCTCTTCTTTTCCATAGACCGCTGATGCGTACAAAACTCTCCTCTTTATCGCTTCCTTACTGCTTTTAAGCATATAAAGGCTATTTTAATGGATGATGATGTCGTTTGCAATAGGTTTTGGTTTGTATTTTGGGGTTTTCATTTAGTTGAGAATCTAAGACCGGGCGGGTTTTGCTGGTAAGATCTGTTTATAATAAGATCTGCCAAAAAGCCGGTAAAAAATATTTGAAAGCCTCCCAAAAGGGATATTACGCCAAAGAAAAAAAGAGGCCTTGATGTAATTGCCTGACCAAAACTATGCACAATCAAATACAAATAAGCAATTATTAGAAACCCAGCAAGAGTTAAAAATCCTCCCACTATTCCGAAAAAATGCATTGGTCTTTTTCCATACTTACTCAGGAAAAACATTGTAAACATATCTGGCAGATCTTTCCAGATTTTTGAGATACCGTATTTGGACTTCCCAAATTGGCGTTTTTGATGAACAACAGGAACCTCTGTGACTCTAAATCCTTGCTCATATGCCAATAGCGGTATAAATCTGTGCAATCCTCCATAAAGACGTAAGCTTTTTGCGCATTGGGCTTTGTAAATTTTCAGCCCACAGTTGTAATCATGCAGCCTGATGCCCCATAATGTGCGTGCTAATGAATTAAAAAATTTTGAAAATAAAATGTGTCCCAAAGAATCTTTCCTATCCTTTCTCCATCCGCAAACAAGATCGAATTCTCCCTCAAGCTTTGTCTGAAGCAACGCTATCTGATCAGGTTTGTCCTGCAAATCAGCATCAAGCGTAACAATGAACTCTCCTTCTGCTTTTTGAAAGCCAAACGTTAGGGCTTCTGCTTTCCCCTGATTTTTTCGGAAAGAAAAAACTCTAACTTTTTCATTTTTTTTATGAAATTCTTTTAATATAGACAAAGAGTTATCTATGGATCCGTCGTCCACATATATAATCTCGTAGTTTTTATCTATTGTGCTCAAAACTCTTGTCAGTTCTCTATGAAAAATTGGCAAACTCGCTTCTTCGTTGTAAGAAGGAACCACAATGCTAATCATAATTTATAGAATATTCCAATTGTATCACCCATGAACACAACTAGGCAAATTAATGTTTTAGCTCGTACATCGTTATTCTTCCAAAAGTTTTTTTACCAAACAGCCATTCTATTCCATCAAGCTCTTTTTCGACCTGTTCTCTTGCTTTTTCCGAAGTGAGTCTGTCCTCAATAAAAAGCTCCTCTTGGGAATCATAGGGAACAATAATATACCTTATATTCATATCTAGAAGACGCGTGTTCCATTGGTTTTCGTTTCTATTTCTCAGCTCTATCGCTAGTTTAACTGGATCGTGAATATCCATAAATTCCCTTGCCGAAACAAAAGGGTTATAGCCGGAATAAAAACCGTACCTGTGTTTTTCAGGAATCCAAAGGATCCCAAAACTTTCGTTCTGAGCCTTTATAAAATTTTTCAACTCAATATATTCTTGTGGAACAGTATGGGACTTAAAAGTCCCACTCAATTGTCCAAAAATTGCTGGACGTATAAGAAATATTAAATACAAGATAGTAAAAAGTAAAAATAAATTAGGTAAATAATTTTGAATTTTGAATTTTGAATTAACCCACTTCGAAAGACTTACGATGCTAAAAGGCACCAAAATTGAATAAGATAGAACAACCAATATGTAAAATTTCGTCGGGTCTCTAAACATACTCATTCCCGGAAAGTTTTCAAACAGCCAAAGATTAACTTCCCCAAAAGGCGGATTCGCCCCCTTTGCCAAAAACGCTCCGACAATTCCTAAAAGAGCAAAAAATAAAATTGTTCCATTGCTCAATTGCCTCATTGTTAAATTGTTTTTATTTTGTAATTTTGAATTTTGGATTTGTTTCGAATTTTTGATAAATAATAAACTTATATATGCTATCACTGGCAATATTAAAAACTCCGGTTGCAAGAAGTATGTTTTGCCAAAAATATTTTCCGGCCAGTTTGGATGAAGCAAAGAAAATGCGTGAGAAAAATCAGCAAAACTAAAATATTCAAAACCCAAAGAGCTGTCAAAATTCTCAATTACCAAATCTGCCCCTTTTCTAAAAAGAGGAACAATCCAATAACTATTCAAAATAGCCGCTATAAGTATCGGAATAAAGAACACTGAATATAGAACATGGAATACAGAATGTAGGAATTTAATGTTTAGTAATCCGTAAATTGCAACGGCAATCACAATAATATATGCCACTCTCGGATCAAACATTGTTAGAACCGATAATACTAAGCCAATCAATATCGCCCGTTTCACATTGTCATCCTGAGCGAATGCGAAGAATCTCATGAGATTCTTCGGTCGCTCTTGCTCGCTCAGAATGACATTGAGAAGAGAATCCACAAAGTCAATAAATTTCCTAAGAACAAAAGGAGAAATGGCATACGCCATCGCTATTCCCATCTGCCCCCCGGCTACAATCATCAAGATGTAAGTGTTTGTTGTATAAATTAGAACACCGATCCACGAACGAGTCAGATAATACGAGGATGCAATAGAAATACCAATAAACGGCCAAAACCAAAACATCCTCTCGAATAATTCCCAAGGAAGATTAAGATACTGAACAAATATTTTTGCTGGAATTTGATAATAGGGAGCAAGCCACAAAAACTGCGCCTGCGGCAAAAAAGAAAACTCTTTTATATTCTCAACATATAGAAACGGCCAGTCTCCGCTTGAAAGAGTACCAGAAAACGAAAACCATGGGCTGTAGACTAAAAGAATTGTAATAAAAACAATAAATCCAAAAATCATCTGTTGTTATGCTTCTCAGATCTAACTAAATAAACTATTTTTTGCAGCACAATAAGCCATAAAAGAACATAAATAACAATTCCAATTGCCTCCGCTACTATCTCGATCTTAAGAAGACTAAAGATCAACGCAATTAAAAACAAAACGACCGCGGCAAAGAAAAAAATTCCAGTTCTTTTTGGAATGAAGTTGGAAAAAATCCAAAAAAGCAGAAGTAAGTATATCAACCACAACTTTTCTATGATAAGTACATTAAGATAAGGCGTATCTCTTAGAAAAAGAAGAACTACAGATATCGAGAAAAACAAAACAAGCTTTTTATGATCAATCATATTTTTTTCTTCGCTTAATACTATTCCACAAAATATATGATACTCCTCCTAAAACCGCCGATAAGCTCAGAAATCCGCCGACAAGATAATAATCTTGCGGTTTGTATTCAAGGATAAGAGAATAATTACCAGGCTGCTCGATCAACCATCCATTCGCAAATCCATTTACCAAGATATGTTTTTTAAAACCCCCTTGTAATTCCCAACCTTCATCAAACCTGCTGTTGAAAACTAGCACCGTATTTGGATTGGTAGTCGAAAAAGATACAGAGTACTTTGCAGGATTTATTCTTTGATATGATACGTTGCTTATGTCAACATCTTTCTCATTTTTAGATAAAAATAAAACGACTGGATCTATAAGTTCGCTGACTTTTATACTAAATCGCTCGCGTATAAACTCTTGTGTGAGATTTGTAGAACAAAATCCTAAAATTATCCCTCTAATATCACCTTGGGGATCAATTTCATGAGTAAATTCTTCTTCTATAAGACTCTTGAATAGTCTGGACGCGAAACGAAGCCTTTGTTCTTTTTCCTTGTCTTCCCATATATATATGTTTATATCGTTGAACAAATCATTTCTATAGCGAACAATAGCCTTGTATCTTTTTCTATTGTCATAATTCTCAACCTTTGTAGTAAAACACCGTTGTCTCCCATCGGCGTTGAAAACAGTTGTGCTGGGTTGAGGGGGTAAAACTTTGTTTTCAAGCTCTGAAAAAGAAAGAAGGAAAGTGTGATCACCCTGACTGAGTGTAAAATTTCCAAATGATAACCATTCCCCCTGAAACGATTCATCAGATATAGTAAGCGTTCTGGATTGTTTACTGTCAATCTCCACCGACAGATCAGCATTTGGCCTGACTACGCTTCCAAATTCTGCAGTTCTGATGTAAAGACTATAGACATCCGGCTGAGCAACCGAAATATTATACAGCCTGTTTTGAGTAATATCGCGTGTGAACACATATGGCTTTATGCCTTGATCTAAAGTACGAAGAGACTTAAGCGCTCGATCAAGAATAACAGCCGGTAAACCGCTGACCTCATCTGCCAATGTTTCATATACCAGGTCGCGTTGAGATCTAATATAATAAGTTAAATCTTCTGCAGCGCTATATTTATCTTCCAGTCGAACCAGTTTATTGAAATTTGTGTGAATAAGTCTAACAGTAGCCTCATATCTGCTAATTACATCCCCGCTGATACTTATATCCTTCTCAATCATCTCATTAATCTCAGACAATCTCTTCATGGACAATCCAAGATAATCATATACCAGAGTCCTTGGATCTTGAGAGCGAAGATTCCTGTTCTCACTCAAAAGCACAAGCGGATAAAAAGGAGAATTCGGAAGTACGCTCCTCTGCGGAAAAACAATAAATGGTCTATCTTTTTTTGTACATTTTAGACACGAGGGAGAGTAAATATCAGGCAACTTTTGCGGCGAAAGGTTCAAACCCGTCAGATCATTGTTTTTCAGAAGAACTCTTTTTTCTTCCAAAAAATCATAATAATAACTGAAGTTTTTAACAGGACCTGAAATAACTGTCAAGTCGCTCGCTGTATAAAACGTTGGGAGTGCTTGTGTATCCAGCTCGTAAAGCGACCAACGCCCAAAATCCTTAATAGGCTTGAGCCGCAGTTTTTCCTCTATCATATCTTTATATACCCGCACGTTTAGGGACAGAGGAGAGCTTGAGTCTTGAGCAATTGTGTCATCCTGAAGAATAAAATACTTCACTCCTAAGTATGAAGACAGTTTATTTATAGATTCAGAATCATCATTGGCGAATGAATCATATAGAGCGTCTACTAGCTTTCGCTCATTGTCGTTTAACCTATCATTGTTGATAACTGTAGATTTATTACTCAAAAGAGTCGGCAGAGCCTGAAAGCTGAGATATCCCCAGTCATATATGCTGTATCGCCAATTGGGGCTATTGGGTGGAAGAAAAAGAACTCTTCCGTCATCTTTTTTTTCTTCCTCAAGCCACTTGCCAAATTCTATTACATATGAGGGTATCGCAAGTCTTGTTGAAAATCCTTTTCTCCAGGAAAAAATATCGCCTGTAAAATAGGGGAAATGGTATAAAAATACGAAAGCCAGCGCTAATGCAAAAAAAACATACTTCTTTTTTCCCCCAAAACTGTCAATATAAAAAGCGATCAGAAAACTGGCTGCAAAAAAAATCGCGGAAGCAAATTTGAAATAAGGGCTTCGAAATGCGGCAAATCCGGGAATATATTTCATAAAAGCTTCATATACTACTCCAAACGGACGATGTGTTCCCGAAGACAAAAAAATACCAACTAAAAATATTATGAAGAAAAGGAGAATAATTTTTCGCTTTCCTCCGTAGTCTCTGGTGAAAGATAAAATAATTATCAACGGCCAGATAAAACTTAACACTATAAAGAAAGGGTTGTTTAGAAAAACTTTGGCGTATGGATGATCAGGATTGTCATACCATTCCGCGATTCCTTCAAGCCTCAATAAATTAATAAGGCTAGCATTAGCACTAATTTCATCCGCCCATGCCAAAAGTCCTTCGACCCCGCCTGCTTTAACAACGCCTTGGTTGTATTCCTGATTTAGCCTCGAAACCGCAGGAAAAGTAAAATAACTGTTTACAATTGCGTAACCAATTATACAAAAGACTGTAAGAAGTAAAGTTCGCCTCAGAGATGCAAAATTTTTTCCTACCAAATCCAGAAAACCAAAAAGCAATAGAAATACAAAAAGTGAAATAAAAAGTCCTCCATATAAAGGAATTCCATAGAGTCCTCCCGCATTAAATACGAAAAAAATAAGGCTTACTAAAACTGCCGACTTAAAAACACTAGTCTCTCCTCTGTGTACTCTCAGAAACAACGTAAATATAAGCGGCAGTGCTATATAAGCAGAAAATTTAGTTCTCTCGCCAATCCACCACCCTTGCAATAAGAAAAAATTAAACTGATAGAGAATAACCACAAGCAGTCGAAACACCCAAGATTGTTCACGAAATTGACGCGCAAGTATATAAGCAGAAATTCCGATTAGAAAAAACCAAAACACATATACCGCCATTTCTGTCGCCTGAAAAGGAAGTCCCAGAACATAAGGAATAGCGTCGATTAGATGGATTGGTATTGTACCCATAATTAGATCCTGGCTTTGTCCAAATCCATGATCTACCCAAGTAAATAACCTGCCTTGCAAAAATGTTACAGGATCGATTGCAAAAACGTTGTCGTGGCCAACAATAATTGTTCCTCTCTCAAACCAAAGAAGAGGAGTCAGACTTAGGAAGAATATAAACAGTATTTCTAAAAAAGTACGATACCTAAATAACTTTTTCATTTTGAAAATTTTTAAGGTTATCGAAAAACAGATAGTAATAATAACGCAGGGGCGGATCTTTTTTTATAGTTTTGAATAAGTCTGCGTCTTTGAGTTTTCTGATCTTGCTTTGGATATTATATCTTTTTTTGAGCGTATTTGGTAACTGAATTATATTCCATATTATGCTTGACGGAACAGTCATAGAAAGATCAAACCGCAAACGTAAGCTGTAATAAATAAAATATCCGCTGTAAATTATAAAAAGCATGCCCAACACCCCAAGAAAATTTGGCATCTCTAAGTTTTTTAGATAACTGCAAATTCTATTTCTAAGCGACAAATAATTTCTTGTGTAATCACCCATTTGCCTTCCTGTATCAACCGCCTCAAAATGATAGACAATTGATTTAGGCTCATACATTACTTTATACCCAGAAAGCCATAGTCTGTGACAAAGATCTGTTTCTTCAAAAAAAATAAAAAAATCCTCATCAAAAAGACCCACTTTATCCAACGCGCTTTTTCTAAAGAGCATTGCCGCGCCTTTGGCAGTATAAATTAAAAGTTTCTTTTGATACTGCGGCAGCTTTGCAGATTTTCTATATCCGTAGTGGTATAAAAAACCTGAAGAAGTGAAAAAAGACCCAACAGCATTTAGAATATCTTGAGCAGTTGCATAGACAAGCTTTGGCTGAACACAAACAATATTTTTATCCGAGTCCATGTCATCAACAAGTGGATTCAAAAAATCTTTATCAACCTCTGTGTCGTTATTGAGAACAAATATATACTCACCTTTACTTTTTTTAATTCCAATATTATTTCCACCCGCATAGCCTAGGTTTTTCTTGTTTTGTATTACTTTAACGTTTGGAAAAATTTCTTTAACCATCTCTACCGACCCGTCAGAAGAGTTATTGTCTACTACAATTAGTTCAAGAGGTCTATATGGTACTTTGCTCAAGGAGGACAAACATGTTTTTAGATGATCCTTCCCATTCCAGTTTAGCACCACCACCGACACCAATCTTCTCATTTATATAAGCCTTTTTTTCCATGTTTCGGGAACATCTTTTGTTTCAAGCTCAAGCCCATCCTTTAAATAATTAAATTTCTGCGGACCCATTTTTTTTGCCCAATCTATCATCCTCCTCACCCCTTCCTCAAGCTCAACAGTTGTTTTGTAACCCAATATTTTTTCTGCTTTTTCGTTTGTGCAATATGCGTCTTTAACTTCCTGCGGTCTATCAGGAAGATATTTTGGCTTTAGTCTTTCCGGCACGCTCCTTTTCCGAAAAAATATTCTCAAAACCACATCTGAGAGCTGATTAATAGTATACTCTTTTGATGGACCTATATTTATTATTTCTTTGTCTGCTTCTTTTAAAAAACCTGCTTTTAAAATATAAGGAGTAAAATCATCAATGTAGGTGAAAGATCTTTTTTGTTCTCCTTTTCCATAAATGTAAAAGTTTTTATTGTTAAGAAGACAGTTGATAAATATCCCAATTACATTTCTGTAAGGATCGGAAAGATTTTGCTTTGGTCCGTAGACATTGTGAGGCCGTATTATTACAAACTCAAAATTGTGAACTTTGCCAAGAACCTCTGTCGCCTCTTCCATTGCAGTTTTTGTAATGCCGTATACATCCTCCGGATCTCGTCTCATATTTTCCGAGAAGGGCGGCTTTTGTGCACCGTAAACGCTCATGGAACTTGTCAAAACAACTCGTTTTATTCCGTTTTTTATACATGGCACAAGTGTATACATATAGGCCAGAAAATTGCGCTCGGATGCTGAAATTGGAGTAAATTGACTTCTGCCCTCTGTAGCATCTGCCGCCAGGTGATACAAAATCTCCGGTTTAACATGTGCTATATATTCCCAAACTTTCTTTTTGTCTCTAAGGTCAAGTTTTGCAAATTGGGATTTTGGATTGATGTTTGATTTATAACCACCGGACATGTCATCAACAGCAAAAACTTCATGTTGATTAAGACCAACCAACGCGTCAACCAAATGACTCCCCATAAATCCGGCAGCGCCTGTTACTAGTATTCTCATAGATTAATATTTTTAACCGCTAATAATTGGTATGCAACTTTTGGATAATTGTAAACAAGAAATTGAGACATTGATGAAACTGTGCCCCAAAAAAACCAGGGTTTATATCTAATGGTAGCGTACTCTCCTCTAATAAATCTAAATCCTCTCATGCCATATACAGTATAACCCCGCTTCTTAAAGTCTTCAATATACCATCCTGACTTGTGTTTTTGAAAAGGATTGCCATCGCTTGGATGCTGCTGTGTAAATCCAAAAGGAGTAAAAATAATCACTTTCTTCTTGGCAATGTTTTCCAGATAATCCATAAGTTTTAATCCCTCTTTTTTATCGAAATGTTCGATTACGTCTAGGGCAATTACCGAGTCAAAACTCTTGGGCTTAAAAAATCGACTTATATTTAATATGTCGCCTACCTTATATTTATCATGAATCTTTGCCTTCTTGCTTTCTTTGATACTCGGACCAAAAACGTCAACTCCTTCCGAGTAAAAATTCTTTCTTATTTTCAGAAGTGGAGAATTACTTCCGCACCCAACATCCAAAACCGATTTTGAACCTCTTAGTTCTTTTTCAAGCACCCAATAATATGGCGCATCGCCTATATTCACCAACCACCGGCGCAAAGAAACCAATAGATTCTCAATAAAATAAGAGATTACCCCTGTTCCTGCAGCTAAACCTTTTACAAGGTACAGTAAAAGCAAACCTAGGAAGTAATGAGGCTTGGATAATGCAGCTTTGCTAAAATAAGATCGTCTGGGAAGCGAATGGGCTGCAATAGTTGAGGGCTGGGATTTGAAAGCATTGGGATAACCCTTCCCGTAGCGAATAAATTTCTTAAAAAAAACTATCCAGCTTGAAACTTCGTGGTGACGTACTGAATGTTCAGAAAGATAAGCTACTTTTGCTCCATTTTTTAGAAGCTCTTTATACAAAATAGTATCGTCAAAAACTGCAAGCCCTTCCGGCCACTTTAGACTGTCAAACAATTTTTTTCTAAAAAAACGCGGACACGCAGTTCCGAAATCAGCATCCGCATCTTTACTTTGATCAATTACCCATTTATCGTAAGCTATTAACTTCTCAAGCAATGTCCCACTGCCAACAAGAGATTTTTCTGAAATTGTAACAGCGTCAAATTTTTTTTCTTCACAAAGCATCACGCAACTCTCAATTACACTCGAATCCAAAACCTGATCTGAATCTAAAGACAGTATATACTTCCCCTTACTTTTCTCATAATTTTTATATCTTGCGTCACCAAGTTTCTGGGCATAATTTACACGAGCCTTATATTTTTTTGCTATCTCAACACTTCTGTCTTTGCTATAACCGTCTGAGACAACAATTTCAATGTTTTGATAACTTTGTTTTCTTACAGAATCGAGGGTTTTTCCAAGCGTCTTCTCTGAATTGTAGGTACGTATATTGACTGAAGCAAGCGGCAATGATGTTCTCATTTTGTTATCAAACTGCGTACGCGATCAGATATATCGGTAAGTTTATTTGAAGACGAATCGTAGGAAAAAGCAACAATACTTTCAACCGGTATTCCGTATTCAATCACTGCTTTTTTTAATGAATTCATTTTCCTAAAATACCCAAAACCCCTCCCCTCACACTCTCTATATCCCTCCTCAAGTAATACATACAAATATTTTTCCTTAAAAAAACATGAGGGGAAATTCTCTCCTTTGCTATTATACCAAACCAAAAGCGTCTGACCAAACCCAGATTGGAATGGAAGAATTTTTTCTTCCTCTGGTAAACCATAATAGGACTTGTCTGCCTGTGTGTAAAAAACTACACGCGAGGACAACGTGGGGTATGTATTGGAGATTGTATGCAGTATGGATGTACGAATTATTCCATTGCCGACTTGCACATTTAAATCTCTTCTTATTAAACGAATATTAAATATTACTATTGCCATAAGAATAAGAATAAACACTGGAATTGTTATCTGTCGCTTTGGAATCCACCTATACAAACCATATAAAACAGTAGAAAGAGCGATAGATAAAAACACATTAGAAAGATAAAGATGTCTTCCGTCAATCAGTGAAAAATAACCCGCCTTGCCAGGAATAAGAACAAATGGAAGAGAACTCAAAACTATTCCTACAAAAGATACCAAGATCGCTTTTGCCAGTTTTTCTTTCTTAAGTCGTTTATGGAACCTGTAAACTACAAAGAAAAACATCAAAAATATGATTGAAGATAAATAAGAGATTATATCAACAGCAATGGTTTGAGAGATATATGGATCTGGTGCGCCTTGCTGCGCAAATTGAGGATAGGCAATCTCTACTAGAGTGTTTCCTATTGATATTAACGTTGATTGGGGAATTATACTTTGTGCGATAAACTTCAGTGGTACTGTCGGAATTCTAAAGGCATAAGCAGCTATATCAGTCGGCTGCGAAATATATTGGGGGTCTGAAGTAGACTCATATCCAAAAAACAAAATAAAGAGTCTAAAAAGTATATAAAAAGTCACGAAGAAACAAAATACAAAAAAAAGGGCTTTAGGATGCTTCTCTTTCCTTGCTCCACCCAGGATTAACCACAATACCGGTATCAAACCAAATAAAAAAACACTAGTTTCTTTGAAAAACAAAGAAGCAATCAAAAGAAGAAGTACTAGTAATAAACCACTGACTTTTTTGGTATTTGACTGCATGAATTTAAAGAAAAAAATAAGGGAAAGAATTGTAAAGAATGTCGCGCCTAACGTTCCGGGACTTGTAGCAACCCATGTGACTGCTTGATGTGTTACTGAGCTAATCAAAAATACAGCACCCGCGATATATCCAACGCTTTTTTTGTTGGTTATAATAGTCGAAAGTACATATACAAGAATTGCATTAATAATATGAAGAAGAATACTTGAAATTCCGTAATAAAAAAAATTCAATCCAAAAGCCTTAAATTGCAAAAAAGAAAAGAGATTCGAGAACGGAATAATATGAGTATCTTGTTCGTAAATAAACAGTCTTTCCCACCAGCCGAGACTGGCTTTTTCCCAATAGATATAATTTCCAAAAATAGCCCACTCATCCTGTTGGAAAAATGTAAACGGAAGCTTTCCAAATGCCAAAAACCCGAGAGCTACATAAGCAACAACTAGAAAAAAAATCATATAGTTCTATACCGTTGATACCATTCAATTGTAGCTCTAAGTCCCTTTTTGAGGGAGGTTTTTGCTGAAAAACCAAATTCTTTTTTTGCTTTTGATACATCAAGTCTCCTTCTCGGCTGGCCATCTGGCTTTGTAGCGTCCCATTTTATTTCTCCATGATACCCTGTAAGTTCGGCAATAATTTTGACAAGATCTTTGATAAAAGTCTCAACACCTGTTCCCAAATTAACTGGCTCAGTAGAATCATACTTTTTTGTTGCCAAGACTATTCCCTCGGCTGCATCCTGGACATACAGAAACTCTCGCGTAGCAGTTCCTGTTCCCCAAATCTTAACATAAGGTTTCTTTTTTTCTTTTGCCTCAATAACTCTCTTAACAAGAGCTGGAATAACGTGACTTGATGTTCTATCAAAATTATCATGTGGACCATATAAATTAACAGGAAGCAGATGTATGGCATTAAAATTGTATTGTTTTTTATACGCTTTCCCTTGAACGATAAGCACTTTTTTAGCCCAACCGTAGGAAGAAGTAGTTTCTTCAGGATATCCTTCCCACAAATCTTCTTCTCGAAAAGGGACTGGCGGACTTTTAGGATATTCGCAAACAGTACCAACACTCACAAATTTCTCAACGCCTGCAAGTCGTGACGCTTCCATAAGCTCAACCCCCATAACTATATTGTTATAAAATACCTCACCCATGTGCTCTCCTATAAAACCTATTCCGCCTATTTGCGCAGCTAAGTGGATAACTATATCCGCATTTTTCACTATTTTCCTACAAACTTCCCTATTTCTGAGGTCATATTCTTTCGATAGGGGAGAAAAAATGTCAGAAGCGCCTTCTTTCTTTAATCTCTGAACAACATATTTTCCTAAAAACCCACCACCACCGGTTACAACTATTTTTTTGTGAGATAATTTCATGTTATTTATTTTCAAGATCTATTTTTATTCTTGTCCGTATTTCACTCGTGATGTCTTCAAGTTTTTCACTTTTTCCATTCCATGAATAAGCAATCACACTTTCTACCTTAATATTGTTCGTTTTAATTGTGTCTATAAGTTTATCATAATTTCTAAAATACCCAAAGCCGCGACCACCACAGCTTCGATAACCTTCTTCCAATAACGGCAATAAAAATTGTCCTTCATACAAACATCCCGGAAATCGCTCGTCTTTTTGATACCATATCATAAGCATCTTGCCAAAACCGATCTGCACGGGCAGAATTCTTTCATCATCTGGCATACCGTAATAAGCAGTATCGCTTTGGGTAAAAAATACAGCATTTTGTGGAAGTTTTTTATAAGAAGATTTAATATTTGTAAGAAATTCTTTTCTCTGTGTTCCTATTTCCACTAAATTATTTGAATTAGTTTTTACTGCCATAAGATGGTGTACAAAATATAATCCCAGCAAAAGATAAACAATAGTTTTTAGTATCTTTTGTTTTGAAAATTTAATAAGCAAAGAATATGCAGCAGCTGCAACAAGTATGCTTATTCCAATACTACCGACATAAAAAAATTTAGGTTCAAGTATAGACGCGTATCCTGCTTTTCCCAAGACAAAACCATACGGAATTAAACTGGCTGGGACAAAAAGCAGTGCCCAAAAAAGCGCGTCTTTAAGTTTCTTATCTCGAGTCAGTTTTATGCAAAAAATTATTATACAGACAATAATTACGGTAAACATGTAAGAGGTTAAATCAAAGACAATTGATTGAGTAATAAAAGGATTTGGAAGATTATCTGCCGTTAAATATTGAGGATAGCCAAGATAGACAACACTTTGCGAAATTTCAATAAGAGTTCTCTCGGGAATCAGACTCCCTGCAAAGGACTTCATTGCTATAGAAACCAACCGGTAAGGATAAACTGTTACAGAAGGACGAGAAATATCTGTTACTACCGGAAGAGTAGTTGTAAATCCAAAGAAAAAAGGAACTCTAATAAGAAAAAAGGCAAAAATGAAAAGCAGCAAGCTGTAAAGAAGAGCAGGGAATAATTTTCTCCATTCGGACTTGGTGTATAAAAAGAATATTAAGGGATAGAAAATGAGGAGAAAAATGCCAATTTCGTGAAACAAAAGTGAAATAAAAAGCAAAGAAAAAGAAAACAGCACATTTCTATTCCGATGTTCTTTTTGTCTAAGAAAACGATGGAAAAATATTAACGATAGGAGTATAAAAACTGTAGGGATTTCATAGCTGTTTATAGCGGCGACCCAGGTTACCGCCTGGCTTGCTATACTGTTTACACCAAATAAAATAGCGGCAAAAAATGCAAGTTTTCTGTTCTGAAATGTCAATAAAACGAAATAGTAAAGTAGAAATGTATTTATTGCGTGCACACCAATACTCAACCAGGCATAAAACTCAAAATTAGTATAAAAAAATAAGAACGTAAACCATTCATATATTTTTGCCAAGGGGTTAAAATGAGAAATAGCATCTGAAGGCAAAAAAGATTGCACTATTCCGGAAAAACTTATACTTTGGTAATAAATAGCGGCCGCTAAGCTTTGCCATTCATCTTGCTGAAAAAAAGTTTTTGGTAGATCCCAATAAGCTAAAAGTATTATTAAAAAAAGTATTATAGAAAGAAAAGACTTTCGCATAATAGAATTGAATAATTATATCAGTAAAATTATGTTAAAATCTATTTAACAAAAATGAAACGCCTCATAATATCTCATCTAGCCAAATTTAAAAACTCTCATCCCATCCATTTTGGCTTGTTTTCCAGTTCAATAATTATTTTTGCGTCTTCAATATTATCTAATGTTCTCAATTTCTTATTTAATCTTGCTGCTGCCCACAACCTAAGCATTGAACATTACGGTATTCTACAAACAATGATCAATATCTTCAATATGATAAATGTCTTGACTATTTTAATCACAATTCAACTCATAAAACAATTTGCAAGGTATATCTCAAAAAAGAAATATTCCTCTGCTTCAGCTCTTGTCAATAAAAGTAACTTTTTTGTGATTATTGTGGGCATAGCAATACTTGTATCCTTTCTCCTGATCAGCAATAGCATTCATATCGCGATTGGTTCGGTTAGTTCTGAAAATTTAGCGATTATAATCCTGTTAAGCATATTAGGATTGTCTATAACCATTCATAAGTCATTCATGAAAGCTAATTTGCTTTTTATGGCGTTTGCGCTTAATTCAGTTTTTCAACAAGCTACTAAATTAATCCTCTCTATCCCTCTGTTAATTTTGGGGTTTATGCTAAATGGGGTAATTTGGTCTCTTATTATATCTAGTATACTAGCGCTTGCTTATTCAATATGGCAGCTTCGAGGCCGATTATTTTTTAATCTATCTGAAAAAATTAACTTTAACGCAAAAACTTTTACAAAAGAATCTTTTTCAACAATGATCGGATTTTTAGGATTAACATCTATAATCTCAGCAGATCTTATATTAACCCAATACTATCTTGCCCAACAAGCCGGATTGTATGCAGGATTAGCGATTTTAGGTAAAGGAATGATACTTACTACTTTTCCTTTAAATACTGTTTTTCTTCCTCTTGTCATAAATGCCAAAAGCAATATTGTGGGTGTAAAACTATTCAAAATTGCTGTCTCAGGTGCATTCGTTTTGGTTTTATCGGTTTTTGTAATATATCTCCTAATTCCAAAACAAATAGTTGTTATTGCGCTCTCTAGTTCTTATCTGGAAATCATTCCTCTTATACCTGCTTACGGCATGTCTATCCTACTTTATACAATCTCATATATTATCGTAAGCGGCTTTATTGCAATGGACGAATTTACTCCCGGATATGTATCGCTACTTGTTGCAATTTTGCAAGTTGTTGGCATATTTTATTTCCACAGTAATTTGTCAGACATAGTAAATGTTTCTCTATTTGCAAATATTGTCTTGGCTGTATGCCTGATAGCATTCACTTTAACAAAACTTCCTGCAGCAACTAAAAAATACTATGACAAGAAGCTATTGCCTATTGAATAGTTACTATTATTTTATCTGCCTTATTTCCCAGGCGTAGAATCCTTGACTTGAAATCATTCTTGATATTAATCTTCGTTATGTAAATTTTTTCTTTTACAAAAACCTGCTTACAAAATCTTATCAGCTTATCTTTTGTTAAAAAAGCAACAACTGTATTTGTGCTTATATTAATAAACGGTAAACGTAATCCCAATCTTGCGTTAAAGCTTGAAAGAGTATAAATAGCACGCGAAGTTATTTCTGCAATCATCGTAAGCTCCTCAATGAAAATTACTCCACCAGGACGAAGCAGGCGTTTCAATTCATTAAGCGCAGTTATTTGATTTTTGACCGTTTCATCATAACTTTTTCCAATTAAGTGATGGAATACATCCCTAGCAATCAAAACGTCAAATGATTTATCTGTAAACACAGATTTAATAATTGAAGTTTTGACAAATTTTATCTTATCCGATACTAGTTTTTTTTTATAATCTTCTACTATTTCTGCATTAGTGAAGCTTGCATTGTGGTAATTTTCCCTAAGTTGACTAAGTAATTGTCCTGCTCCACCACCAAACTCACAAATTTCTAAGTGTTTATTAACTTTATCTTTTCTTACCCAACCTTTAAAAAGTGAGACAATTTTAGAATCAACAGCCTGATCTCTGCTTGAATAATGACCTATTTGTTCTTTAAATAATTTTACTACCGATGCATGCTGCATATCAGCGAAAAGCTCTAAGCTCATAAGTCCACCCGGGCTGCCATTTCCAATGAGCTGCAATAACCTTTTCCAGGGACTCTTTTTTTATCCAATGCTCTAATCCATATTGCGTTGCCTTGTGTCCGATAATCATCACTTTCTTACCTTCATGGTTTTTTATCAAATCTTCTAAAAACTCCTTTATTCTTTCAGATGCTTGCGTATAGCTTTCTCCATTGGGAAAAGGGTTTGTTATCCGATTAAGTTTTTCATTATCTATTAAACTACTGGGTCGTTGCGTTAAATCACCATAATCACACTCTCTCAATCTAAAATCTTGAATAATTGGAGATTTGTTTCCAAAAGCTATTATGGCCGTTTTATAAGATCGCTGAAGATCCGAACAGAAGATTGCAACAAACTTTTCATTTTCCCTTCGCTTTCCTAAATCTTTTGCCTGCTGCACGCCCAATGGAGATAATTCCACATCATTCCAGCCTGAAACAACATGATTTTCATTATCAAAGCTTGTTGCATGTGACTCAAAAACTATAGTAACCATAAAAATTTATTCTTGTCTAATTTAAGCCTCAGGATTGAAAAATTTCTTTAACATATTTTCTCTCTTAAGCCTGATCACCTGCTCATAATCTCTTGCCGTATCAACCTCTAACCAGCCGTGCTGAATTTTTATCGCATTAATTTCCTGACCGTCATCTATTAAAGCCTGCAGCAAATCTGTCATGTACGCCTTCTGGAAGCTGCCGGAGGTTTGCCAAGATTTATTCCAAAAAATAGATTTAGCTTTGTCATAAACCGATACTAGTTTTTTAATCCCTCGTGGTGAAAATTTTAATAAACCTACATATCTTCCATCTATGTTTTCTGCTGATTTCTCAAGTTTTCCTATCTCTATTATTCCTCCCTTTTTATGCAGTTTTAAGCTTTCTATGTCTATATTTGCATCCTCATGCCGCATTAGCCAATACTCCTTCCAAGACGTATCAACCGTTACTCCTACGTCTGCTTTGCTTTCTAATACACGACGCAAAACTCTCTTTTCAAAAACAATATCCGCGTAAGATATTACTATTTCTCCAAACAACACCGTCCTTGCACAAAAGAGGGATTCTACCATATTTGTTTGCTCATAATTGGGGTTATGAAAGTAGCGTATGTTAGAATATTTAATTCTGTCCGCCAGATGACCTGTAACTATACAAATATCATAGATACCATTATCTTGAAAAAGGCTTATTTGTCTTTCAATTAATGCTTTGCCATCAAATTTCAACATCCCTTTAGGAAGATCTTCTGTGTATGGTCTTAATCTTTTACCTTCCCCTGCTGCTAAAATGATAGCTCTCACTTTCGCTTTCTCCAAAATGCCTCCCTGACAACAAATGATTTAATCAATAGCTTGTCCAAAAAAGTAGGAGGATTAGATCGTTCAGGATGCCACATAACAGCGGCAATTGAACGCCCTGGATGATATACAGCCTCAATTGTTTGATCCTGAGCATTTGCAAAAGAAACCAAATCTTCAGACAGCTGAGCTTTGGCAATACCTTGATTATGGTAAGAATTCACTTCTACAGTATTTGTCCCTAATGCATCCACTATTGATTCCATTGATACTGTCACTTTATGTTTCTTGCCTACATGATCTATTTTATTATTTATTTCTGCTTTCATATCCTGCAGTAATTTGCCATTAAAATAAACATTAATTACTTGCATTCCTCTGCAAATACCTAAAACCGGTATGTCTTTTACAAGCGCAGTTTCAAGCAATGACTTTTCAGTCTCATCCCTGTCTAAAGAGTAATCACCTGGATTAGTAGAATCTCCTCCATAAAGTGAAGGATCAACGTCACCTCCACCGCTTAATATTATTCCTTCAACAGAAATTTGTTGTATATATCTTTTTATATCCTTACCAATGTTGGGCATCTGAACTAGATCGATGCCAAAACCACTAAATAATCTTACATATGCTGTTTCCAGCATATCTACTGATCCGTATTTTTTTAAATATAAATTTCTTTGCGATATCGCAACCAGCATCTTAACTAACCATACCTTTCAATTCAATTTTTTGATTTTCGCAATCAATCATAATAGAATTTGCATTCAATAACAATTCGTATAAATGATCTCCCAGGCCAATTGCTGCCGGCAACCCTAACTCCGCGCACCTCACTACCATATGAGATGCTGTCCCTCCGTATTTTGTAATCAAAGCCGCCGGCTTCTTTGCAAAAATCCAATCATAACCTGGATCTGCAGCTTCCAAAAGCACTACTTTCCCAGAAATTTTTTTGTCTGCTTGTCCGTCCAAAAGTACTATATCGCCTTGAATTTTCTTATTTGTCACATAGTTAGGCTGGGAATCATAATAAGAAATAACATCGAAATCTTCTGCAGAAAAAATTACAGGAGGCAAAGATATACAGCTATTTGATACAAAGTCTTTTCTATTTTTATTGATCCTTTTACCCCATTGCGCCTTAATAGATGTCGCGTCTTTATCTTTAGCCATCTTAATTGCCTCAAGATCTAAATGTGATATATCTTCTCGCAAAAACCCTAAGTCCTCTGCTGCAATGGCAATGTGCTCCATAGCATCGCTCAGCGGCTTTGTAAATAAAAACTTTGAATATTCTCTTGCTTCTAAAGCAAATCTTGTAAGCTGAAATAGCTCATTAGCATCTATTCTAAACCCGTGCTTTTTTAATAGAAATGATATTTTCCTATAACCTTCAGTATCCAGTATAAATTTTTTTTTGCCCAATTCACCTTCGCTATTTGAAGCTTTTATTAACGAAAAATAATCATGCGCATCATACCGAGGAACTCTTATGTCATACGTTCCCGGCCGCAAATGGCCATATTTATTTAAAAAGTCTGTTTTTTTTAGATTTCCATTGTTCAATTTTTCCATGTCTGCTGAGAAACTAGATGTAACTGTGTTAATTGATTCCAGAAATCTGTAATAATTCATATAATCTAATGCGCCTTCGTCTATCAAGCTTCTAAGCAGTATTTTTCCAATAAATGCCAGTCTTGCCAATCTTGAAAATTGAAGGGTTCCCATTTTCTTGCACATTGCTAACAAATTCAATGCCCTCTCTACTCTTTCCTGAGGAGACGCTTGTTTTTTTACTGCAGGAAAAGCTTCTCTATACTTTTCTAGCTCCTCATTTTGACCTAGGTCGGCACGGATAGACTCTGCACTCAAAAGGTTGTTGGTCAAATGCAACAATGCTGTTCTTATTTGGTCTATCTCCTCTTTTGAAAAATTGAACTTTAGTAGTTCTTTTGAGCGTTTATTGAAAGCTAGATCGTAACACGTATAAACGATCTCGAATTCTACTTTATCTTGAAACTGAGGATTTCTTTTTAATTTTTCTAGGTAGAAATTTATTAGTTTTTCCCTAAGGGGTTGACTTAAACCAACCGGTATAAATGAGTTAAACGAATTTCTAATATCTACATAAGGTTTGTTCCCAAATGTTACAACAAGGTTAGCCGGATTTACATCAGTATATCCTTGGCTTGTTCTAGCTCTATGCCAAATATCATCAGTAATAATCTCTGCATACAACGAAAAGGCCAAGCGGCGCGGCGAGCTTCCAATTATTTCTGCCGGATTCCAGTCGGGCATATCACCAAAATATGTAACTTTTCCGGCTAAATGAGGAGTTGGTTGAGACAATTTCCTAAACCTTGTTTTTAACCTCTCGACTTTATCAAAAACATCCACGTCACTAACTAAATGCTCTTCCCCAGCTACAATCAATGGTCTAACTTGAAATACAACTACTTGACCATTGCTTTTAAGCGCGTATTCAATATTGAGGGCAATATTAGGAACAAGCTCCTCTATTTCTCGTACAGCGTTAACTATAGTTTTATAGCGTAGTGGAATATTTACATGGTCTGATTTTAAGATTTTCAAAGTCTTACTGTAGAGACCCCTTGCAACAGTCGTTGTATCTTTTCCATCTGAATAATTTATTACATAGTATGGAGAATCATTATAGTCTCTTGTTAATACTATCCCACTAGATAATACATCTATAGTTTGTGTTTGAACAAGTACGCGATTATTAGAATCTCCTGCACCCTTTTTTTTATAAGAACCTATGACGCTTTCAACAGCAGAAACTATAGAAACTTCATGCAAACTATTTACATTTAATATGCTTTTGAAGGTCCCGGCATTTGAATAATGATTAGTGTCTTCATTTAATGCAGAACTTCTAACTACTATGTTTCTACCCCTAAATCTATTCTTAATATTTCTTACAACCTCAGTTTTATTTTTTTTCCAATCCGATTCCAAGAGAACATACAAATCTTCTACTAAAGATTTTTTCAATACACCGGACAATATTTGTAAAGTATCTGCTTTGCTTATAAAGGCTTCAGGTAGTTTTTTCGATTCAAACATACTAAGACCAAACTAAGTTTCTTAGAGTTTTATCCTCTCTCCCTTATATAACAAGTGGACGATTGCGCTCTAAGGCTTTTAGAATATAAAAAAAATTGATTTTGTTTACAAGCTGGTTGTACTTATAGTATAAAGCTAATGTAAAAGAAAGCATTATCCATCTTAAATTAATCATAAGGGCATAAGCTGTTATCGCAAGAGGAATTATATTAAATAACGCGCCAACAATCAGATAATATTTTAATGTGGAAAAAAGTGAAGTTAAGATATTTGTCGGTGTCAAAAGTTCAAAAAGAAATTTGCTAATAGCATCAACGTCATTGTTCTTACGATAAGATTGTATCTTAGGATTTAAAGACAAGCCCGATATGCCAAATTTAGCTTCATAGTTTTGAGATATGAGAACAGACAGCCCTTGTCCCATGATGGCTATTACAGGAATATAACTAAAAGGATTAGCTGCAGCATTTAGGTTTCCATAAATTGCAAGCAAAACCAAATTAATTATAACAGCGTCTATAAAACTGTCCATAAATTCTCCCAGCTTGGAAGTTTTTTTGAATTTTCTCGCCAAGTCTCCGTCCACCAAATCAAGAAAAAAAAATAAGCCTAAAAAGAAAATGGCAAGCAAATCCGTTACATATCCCTGAAGAAAAAATAAATAAGAAGATCCAGCACCTATTAATAATCTTAATGATGTAATCATATTGGGCGTAACACCTATTCCATTTAGAAATCTAGCAACATTCACAGAAAGATTTTTCAATGTTTTGGCTATAAAATCTAGACGTCTTTCTTGATTTGAGTTTTTTTTCATACTACTTTTACTTATCCTTTACTTCAAGTGCTTTTAACGCTTTAAAAAAGATAATTCTTTTTTCAGTGTTATAAAATTTATAGTAGTAAATAAGCGCAACAACCAAAGTTAACCATTGAAAATTAATCATTATCGCATACAACAAAATCATAATTGGCATTATTCCCAACAAAGCACCAAGAATCAGATGATAGCGTATGCTTGAGAAAAGAAAAAAAACAAAATTTTTTGGAATCATAAGCTCCTTTAGCAACATACTTATTAAATCCGGTTTGTTTTGCAAAAAAAACTTTTCCATTTTGGCATTTTCTGAAATAACCGATATCAGAAACGTTGATTTTAAAAATGTAAATATTTTTACAGAAAAAGAGTGGCCAAAAAAAGCAAAAAGGCCTATAAATCTAAGCGGATGCTCTACTTGAAACATATAGATAGTTATCGAGATAATAATTATACTGTTAATAAAATAGTGTGAATTTGCATCCAAAAATTCGCTCAACTTAGTTTTTAGATTGAAGTTTCTAGCTAAATCTTCACCAATCAAACCAAGGAAAAAATTTGTAAATAAAAATAAAACGGCCAGCATATTGGATACATAGGTCCCGATGTAAAATAAATAAGCCGATCCCAAACCAAAAATTAACAACCTTCCTGCTATTAATGCATCCGGAGAGATCCGCAAATCGCGAAGAACTTTTGCAAATAAAAAAGTGTACTTTCTTAATATTTTAGTTGGAGAATGCAATTCTATTTTATTTTTATCCACTTTTACATTATACTACCTTCTAATACAAGAGTTTTTGTAAGTTTTATAGTGTTCACGGGCAACTACAGTCCAGTATCGCCTGGCAGCAACCTTTTCAATCGAACTCATTATCTTCTTATGATTATACCTATCTGATATTAATTTTTTAAGCTCCTGTGCAAACGAATTAATATTTGCATTATCAAATATCCGCCCTATATTATTTCCTTTAACTTCTTCTGCTATCGGACTAACATTTGCAACAAGCAATGGTATTTTATATGCTAAAGCCGTAGATATTGCACCGCTTACGCTTACAGAAAAAAGCGCAGGAATGACTGAAACTTTTGCCATCCTATGCAATTCTTCAACTTCTTTTTCATTTACAAATCCTGTTATAACTATAAATCTCGATATTTTTAATTTTTCTATTAGGTTTTCTATTTTTTGCTTATATCCCAAATAATCATTGCTAACTTCTCCAGCGAAAACCAAAATCCAGTTTTTTTTCTTATTTTCAGCTACCATTTCCCTAAAAGAATGTATTAAAAACTCAAGTCCTTTTCTGGGAGATAGCCGGCCAAAAACCAAGATAATGTCCTTATTCTTTAACATTGGGAATTTTTTTACGATGTAGGGATTACGGATAGGTATTGGGTGTTTTGATAGCATTCTATTTCCAAGTTCAATTACCTTAATCTTGTCAGGGTTACATTTGTATTGCTCGATTAGAACACGTCTCATTAATGGCGTGTGAACGATTACGATATTAGAAAAAATAACTAATAATTTGTAGCTATAAGCTAGAAAAAGTTTGGCGGAAATTCTACTGAGAAAATTATATTTAAGACCAAAGCTTTCGAAAAAATCTTTATTAAGCTGTTTTGTGGAGATAATTACGTGCAGGGTTATTACAATTTTAAATTTGATTATTCTCAAAAACAGAATTAGCCATGGAAAAATAAATCCGGATAGTACCCCTCCATACATTATGAATTCGTGTTGAAAATGTATTAGGTTTGGACGTCTTTTTAAGATATACATAAAAATTGGAATAAAAAAAAATGCTCCTTTTTTCCAAACCAAATCCACGTCTGGTTTTTTTCCGTCAATCACAGGCTCGCCCTTTCTTCCGCATAAAAATAATTTATCCCTTTTCTCCATAGCTTCTATGAAACCTTGGCTTAGGTCTCTTGTGTAATTTGTATCGGGGAGAAAATTCGCTATGAAAACAGTCTTCATATTATTTCAACGCAAACATCTTTTTATAAATAACCTTATAATAATATTTCCTGCTTAATGATAATGCATTTTTCTGATAAGTTGGGTAATCAGACATTATTTTTTTGATCGCATCAATTAGATTTTCTGAGTTGTCATATTCTATTGCTACCCCAGCTTTTGAATTATCAATTTCCTTAGAAAAACCAACTACTTTTGTGACGATTACAGGAAGACCCAAGCTTAAGTATCTTTTTACTTTTCCAGGATCTCCGTAGTATGACACATTACTTTTGTCTGGAACATATGCGGCAATACCGATAGAACATTTCTTCAATACCTCATTAATTTTTTTGTCTTCTAAAAAACCGTAGAATTTCGTTAAAATAGGAGATTTTTTTGCCCTTTGCCTGAAATGCATCTCATCAGGTCCCGACCCGATTACCTCCAGACGCGCATTTGGAAGATATTTACCAATAAGTTTTTCATTGTCAAAAATAATATCAAGCCCATGGCTTCTTTTTAAAACTCCAATAAACCCAAATACCACATCTTTTTTTACTCGGGGTTTTATGTTAAACTTTTCTGTTCCTATAGGAACTATCTGAAAGCTCGCGTTTCTGGAGAGAACTCCCGTGTCTTTTCGCAAATCTATTAATTTTTGATTGACATATGCTACATAATCCGAGTGGGAGCTTACCTTGTCAAAATACCAATATATCTGTCTCATCAGAACTATTATTTTATTGTCATGATATGGAGGATAATAATCCCAAACCCAAAAAATTGTCTTATTTACCAAGCCAATTTTTTTTAAAATCGTACCTATCCATGCAGTAAACGCGTTAACTGTGAAATAATAATCTATCCTTCCATATTTTCTTTTCAACCACAATGAATATACCAATATTTGAATTAAAATTATTAAAGACCTGAGGGGCAAAAGCAGAAAAAAAAGTCCTTGAGGAATAGGAATTTGTCCCAATGGTTTTTTCTCAATTAGTTTTCCATTTATAAAAATCAGCAATCTATTATATTTCTTTTTGTTTCCAAGTCCATAAAATCCTAAGGAAAATAAAAATATTTGCTCAAAATTCTCAAGTAAAAAATCCAGTATCTTTCCTGAGTTTTCATAGGGAGAATAATTGACGTAAATAATACTTTTTGCCCGCCTCATTTACACGCATCCCGAACTTTCTGAATAATGTAATCAACTTGCCCTTCTGTAAGATCCGCATGCATCGGCAGTAAAACTACGTCTTTATCAGCTTTCGCAAGCACAGGTAAATCCTTTCGAAGCCCTCCAAACATAGGGTAAATATCATTACGCCGGTTGTTTATGTTTACTTGAATATTGTGGGCTTTCATGTACCTGGCAAACTTAAGTCTATCCTCTACATGAGCAGGAAATATCTGATAGTTTGGCTTTCTATCATCATAGTACTTCATCAGACGCAGCCCCCTGCATTTGGCAAGTTCCTTCCTATAACTCTCTCCTATTATCCTTCTTTTTCTGGCTGGAGCATCATAATTATTAACCCCTGCCAGAGCAAGCGAAGCTATAATATCATTCATATTATATTTAAATCCAAGAACATCGCCCTTGAAGCTGTCTGGCAAAGGGTCCAAAAGGCTTGTTTTTTTCTCCTCTCTATCAATACCGTACCAAATTATTTTTTTGAGCTTTTGGTAGTATCTTTTTTTTGATGTTGATATTAATCCTCCATCGCCAGAATTAATAATTTTAACTACCTGAAGAGAAAAACATACAAGTTCTCCAGTTGAACCTATGTATTTACCTTTATACATGCTTCCCAAAGCATGCGCGGCGTCTTCTATAATTGGCAGATTATGTTTCACTCCGATCTTTCTTAACTCATCCAGGTCGCAAGGATTGCCGCCATAATGCACTATCATAATTGCCTTTGTTTTTTTGGTTATATTCTTCTCTATGCTTTTTGGGTCTATATTAAGATCATCGTATTTAATATCTGCAAATACAGGCTTTGCTCCTTGTTCAAGAATAGCGGTGTTTGTGGCAATAAAAGTATAAGGAGTTGATATGACTTCATCCCCAGGTCCAACGCCAAGGATAGCCAAACTTGACCTAAGAGCAGCAGTACAATTGTTAACAGCAACGCAATAAGGAAAACTCCACTTTTTCGCTGCAATCCCCCGCAGTTCTTTTTCTTTTTTGCCGGTATTAATCCACTTTGACCTTAATGTTTTTATAACCTCGGAAATCGCTTCTTTGGGGATGTATGTTGACCAGGTACGAATTATATTGTCGTCAATTTCATAATCCTTTTTTTTCATATAAAGAAAGCAAACGAATTATATCACAATATCAAAGCAGGTAATTTTTCAAAAAAAATCCTTTAAATATTCTTCCGAGGTCTTTAGTTTTTTATAAAAACCTTTTAACTTTTCAATGTTCATTTCGTAAATTTGGGTTTTTGAATCTCGTGAGATTTCAATTTCGCGATCTATATATTTTTTAATTTTTTTAAAACTAAAGCTCCCTCTCCCGCCAACGTTGATTGTTTCGCCCACAATGGATTTCTCTAAAACTTTTTCGATTATATCGGCAATGGCTTGGCTAGTTACAAGTTGAAGTTTTGAGTCTAAGTTTATAAATAATGGTTTATTATTGATGATATCGTAAATTGGTCCTTTTTTTATTTTTTTTCCAAGAATCATAGAACACCTCAAGATAAGATATTTTTTTTTGTATTTTTTTACTATTAGTTCGCTCAGATACTTATTAAATCCATAAGGCTCTAGATTTCCAGAATTTATTTTTCTCTCTTCCATTGTGTATCTTGGACTTGAGTGTTTTTCGTAAACATCTGGCGATGAGATGTAAACATAAAAATCTGAGGAAAAATCAAATATACTTTTATAAACTGATAAGGTTGATGCCAAAAAGTCATCAACGGGATTTTGGTTTGCCCAAAAGCGCCTGCTGTTGCCATTAGCATTTATGAGAACGTCAAAAAATTTCCCTTCATGAGAATGATAATTATTTCTATCTATTGATAGAACATCAAATTTTTTGCCAAGGTATCGAACTAAATCCGAACCAAGCATACCGCTTCCGCCAATAATTGCTAAACTTTTCAAATTATCAATGAGTTATAGCATATTTGTAGTTCTTGTCAAACCAGTCAACTGTTTCTTTTATTCCTTTTTCTATAGGGGTCGACGGAACCCAACCTAAAACCTTTTTCATTTTTTTTACTCCAAATGTTTTATGAAGTGCGCCGTCTGGTTTTTTGGTATTGTACACGAGTCTGCCTTTGTAGGCTATAACTTTTTTTATAGTTCTCGCAAGCTTTGCAATAGAAATTCCAACACCGGTCGCGATATTTAACGGATCCACATCATCGTAAAAAGCAGTCGCTCTTAAAATCGCCTCTGCGCCGTCTTTCACATATAGCCAATCCCTCGTAGGCTTACCTGTACCCCACACCTCAACCGTAGGCAATTTATTTTTTTTCGCCTCATAAATTTTTTTTATAAGCCCAGCCAACGCCTTGCTTTGCTCTGGATTAAAGTGTTCACCAGGACCAAACATGTTAGCCATAACAAGATGAATCGAGTTAAAACCATGTTGTCTTTTTAGCGCCAATCCATAGGCAGTTGAAGCTTTTCTTGGAAAACCAAAACTAAATATGCTCTCATGAAGCCTCCCGTTCCAGTACTCATCTTCATTCATCTTTTCGCTCTCTCCGTATCCTGGATAAGAACACCCCGCGACAATGTTAACAAATTTTTTAACCCCAACTTTTTGAGAAGCCTGCAGAAGAAATGTTCCCATAAGCATATTGTCCAAAAAAAGATCCGCTTCTTTGCCTCTATGATACGCAATTCCGCCCTGATTGGCAGCGCAGTTAATTACAATATCAGGTTTTGTTTTGCTAAGATATGAAAAACAATGATCGTATTTTCTAAAATCAATTCCATCTTTTGTTTTGGGAACAAAAAATTTACAATTATATCTTTTTAATCTATCAACAATGTGACTTCCGACAAATCCTCCTCCTCCAGTTATAACAATCTTTTTATCATTATAATATTTCATAATATAATTTATATAAATGTATTATAATACAAACTCTCCAATGGAATTGTAGGATTTATATAAGGAATCTCCTTCAACTGTTCTTCCGGAATTTCGCTTGTTTCAAAAACTTCTACATTATCAAGAATAGCGATGGAATACGCTTCTTTAAATTGAAAACTAACTGTCATAAATTTTGCTCCTCTGGGCGCGACTCCACTTACTTGTACTTTTTCCACCTCATTTGTTGCGGGAACTCTTTGAGAAATGCCAACGGAAATTCCAGAAATATCCAAATCGTCTTTGCGCTCGTAAAAGTCAATTCTTAAGAACCCATCTCTTTCTATCTCCTCAATTGATGTTACTTTCGCGTAACCAGTCGCTGAGTAAAGTTTTCCTGCTTCAACTGAAATTGGATCTGATGTTATTCTAGATCTGGAAGCACTTGCCGTTGCAATAAGTGCCCCGTCAGACCATGAAACACGAATAGGAGAGTAACCTTCATAATTTCCTTTAATTTGCCACATGTCTTGTTTTGCGTCAAAGCTAAAATCCGCGATTTTATTCCCTAAGACTGTTGGCTTCTGAGGTATTTTGAAAACAATATAGTTATGAGCGTTATGTGCCTGCCAAGGTTTGTATGCTTCAAAAACAGTGTACTGAAGCAATTCTTTCACTGTCAAACCGTAAAAATCGTTTTGGATAAAATCAAACGGTACAGTTTTATATCGAAGAAAAAGCTTTGGATCACTCCATCCTCTCCACCAATAGGTAATGTTTTGAAGCGGCTCCGTATTCAAAACAGCAAATTGGTCTCCCTCCTCTTGAAACTCGGCTAAAGAATTAGGACCCTTGGAGTAATCCCAGTCTCTCAAAACTGCCCGTTTTTCCTCAAGCGCCTTGCCTCCAACTTGACGAACAAATAACTGATAATGTCTTATTGTCGCATCATTTGGAAGTTCGTCCCTAAACCATTCACCCAATTTAATTATGTTCCACGGTTCTGAATAATACTTGCCTAAAGTAAATGAATTCTGAAATGAAGTAAAATTAACCAAAAGAAGAAAGACAAAAATTATAACTTTTGCGGCTGAACGACTGGTTTTCATAAGAAGAGTAAATAAAATATACATTCCGTACCCTGCAAAAAGCATAAGGTATGGTATGACATTTGCAAAATTACGGGTAAAAATTCCTCCCTGACTGTAAACCGTCATAAAGAATAGAAATGCGAAAGCAAAAGAACCAACAATAACAAATCGCAACGGGCTTTTTAAAAGCATCATAATAATTCCCAAAATTACCATGATACTTGGCAGCTTGCCAATTCCCCAATGATAAAGGTAAAAATATCCAAATGGACGAAGCAAAATATCTCCCATCCGATAACGCAGTACGTCAAGTCTGTTTTGCCTCATTGCTTCATCAATGTTAAATATGTAATACGGATTAATAACCAGGAATACTAAAGCCGCTGTAAAAAGACTCAAAATAAAATCTTTATTGAAAAGATTAAAAAAGCTTCTTTTCCTAAACGTTAAAAAAAGATGGGTGAGGAAAAAAGGCAAGAATGCAAAAACTTGATATTTCATTGAAAACATAAGGCCGGCTGAAATAGCGGCAAAAAGATAATTTCTTCGTGAATCTTTTTCCAAAAGCATTCCGCATGCAAAAAGAGTAAGCACCGCAAAAAAACCATTGTAAACATCTGGCAATCCAAAATGACTCCTTAATACATGAAGATAATTAACAGCCAGAAAAAAAGCGGCAAACAATCCAACTGATTTATTAAATAATTTCTTGCCGGCAAGATATAAAACCAAAACTGTTCCCGCGCCAAAAACAGCAGTAATTGCCCTGCTCCAATACATTGCGTAAAAGTCCCGGTTGCCAAAAATAGCTTCTTTGTAATCGGTAAAAAACTGAATCGGATTAAATCCAAATTGAAGTAAGGCATCAAAATTTGTAAAAATAATTCTTACTATCGATATTGGGATAAAAAAAGCGGCATAAATCAACGCGTTAATAAAAGGCATTCCTGCGGGATAATCAAATCTCATCGGGTTTAAAAAATTGTATAATAAATTAATTGCGGTATGGTAGCTGGTGCTCTCATCCGGATGAATATCTGGATAGCCAGGGTGTATTCCGTAAAGTCGCAAAAATAGAGCAAGAAGTATAATCGATGATATTACTGGATTCTTCTTGATAACACCGCTAATTTTTTTTATCATATTTTTTCTGGGCAACACATATTACAGAAGTCCCAAAAGGAAAATTTACATAATTTATAAGACTTTGTTCTTTTTGAAAAATAAATAAAAGAATTTTGTTTAAAAAAGGAGAGGCTGCTTGCACATCGCTAACTCCTCTTTTCTTTTTAAAACCCACTACCTCAGGAATTCGTTTGATAAGGGCAAACGGAAAAAGAAAAAAATTAACATAAGTTATTTTTTTTATAACAAATGAGTTATCAAATTCTCCCTTGACTTCGTTTTTTGTAAACCTATGTTTTGTGGCAGATGCGATATCCTCACTACTTTTAAACCAGTCAAAAGCAGGCTCGCGGATTAGTAGAACTCCGCCTGGTTTTAGAACTCTTTTTAGCTCCGAAAGCGCTTTTTTAAGATCCACCCATTTGTGATACAAAACATCAAGACACACAACTACATCAAATGTTTCATCTTTAAATGGTAAATCTGAAACGTCACCCTTCACTACTTTACCGCGTTTCTTTGCAAATTTTAATGCGTCATCTGATATATCAACGCCAACTACATCTCCAAATTTGGAAAGATAGACAAGTGCCGCTCCCGGTCCGCATCCCGCGTCGAGAATCTTTAGAGGTTTATTTTCGGGTAAATATTTTTTGAGCAAGCTTTCGTTTATAGCCCTCATGCCTTTATACCACCAGTGGTTGTCTTGATTTTTAAAAATGTTCTCATATTGCCTTTTAAGCACAATCTAAACATTATCATAGCGCTATTCAAAAATCAATTGCTCGTTCTTAACGTTTATGATATATTAATTTCGTGAATATAGACTTCGTTGATTTAAAAAGACAAAACAGAATTTATAAAAAAGAAATAACAAAAGCAATTGAAGATACTGTTTTTAACGCTACTTTTTCTCTTGGAAAACCGCTTGAAGAATTTGAAAAAAAATTTGCCGCTTTTTGCGACAAAAAGTATGCTGTAGGGCTAAACTCTGGAACCGATGCGTTATTTCTTACCCTTATTGCGTACGGAATAGGCAAAGGGGATGAAGTTATTACCGCCGCAAATAGCTATATAGCCAGCGCCATGACAGTATCCAATGTCGCAGCCACGCCTGTTTTGGCAGATGTAGATCCAAAAAGCTACAACATAGATCCAAAAGAAATTGAAAAAAGAATCACAAGAAAAACAAAAGCAATTATCCCGATACATTTATATGGACAGTCAGCTGACATGGATCCGATTGTTGATATCGCAAAAAAACACCGCCTGATTATTATTGAAGATTGCTGCCAAGCCCATGGCGGAAAATACAAAGATAAAATACTCCCCTATACAGAAACAGGGGCATTTTCTTTTTATCCCGGAAAAAATTTGGGCGCGTTTGGAGATGGAGGCGCAGTCGTTACCGATAATAAACAAATTAAAGAAAAACTAAAATATCTTCGAAATGACGGATCAGTTGAAAAATATGTCCATGAAACTTTTGGCTATAAATCCCGGCTTGATACGCTCCATGCAAGTATTCTACTTGCTAAATTAAAACACCTTGAGAAATGGAACCAGAAAAGAAGAAAAGCAGCCCAAAAATATAACAAATTGCTAAAAGGTATTGAGCAAATCAAGACGCCTGTAGAAATGCCTTATGCTTATCATGCGTATCACATATACGCAATCCTTGCGGAAAAAAGAGACGCTCTGAAAAAGTATTTGGAAAAAAACGGTATATCAACTGTAATCCACTACCCTACCCCAATTCACCTGCAGCCTGTATATAAAAATTTAGGTTATAAAAAAGGCGATTTTCCGATAGCAGAAAAATTGGCAAAAAAAACTCTCTCTCTTCCCATGTTCCCTGAAATAAAAGACTCAGAAATCGAATATATCTGCAAAAAAATTAAAACATTCTATAAGTAGTTATTTAAAATAATTTTCTGCATTATCTTGAGGATTATATCCTAAATTTTGCCTAGTCTCATTAAGATCAAAAACTTTTCTATCGTTATTACTTATAGCATAACCAAGAACGAATTGAGTAGGAACCTCAAGAGCGCATCTAAAGGCTTGAACACAATCTCGTTTGCTAAGAAACATTGCCCTTATATAATCTTCTGCGCTTATCCCACGTTTCACACTTGGATCATCCTCAGGAATTGTCCATCCAATCCGAAGTCCCACAAACTCAAGCCCGTACTGCTGACTATATAACTTTCCTAGATTTTCTCCAAATAACTTTGATATCGCATACAAAGAATCAGGATTTGACGGATCAGTTAGCTTCATCAGATTTTTTTTAGTTGCATCTAATGTTTCTGGGGTCGTAAGAATTGTATTCCCATGCATTACATGATTCGTTGATGCAAAAACTATTCTCTTAACACCTGAACGCCTGCATTCTTCAAATACTTGATACGTTGCTTCAATATTATTATTTGAAATACTTTCCCAAGAAGAATTAGGATTTACGTCTGCAGCCAAATGAATGACTGCATCAAGTCCTAGAAAAGAACCTTTTATTCTGTCTTCATCCGATAGATCAAGGACAACAGAGGGAAATGATGTTGCCTCTAAAGTAAAAGATTTAATCTTATAAAGATCCTGTAATCCTTCACGAAGCACTGTCCCAATATGACCATTCGCTCCTGTAATTCCAACATTTTCGTATCTTAATTTCTCTTGATTAGCCATAACAATACAAAACAAATTGTATCACGATTATTATCGTAAATCTTACTTTATCTTTGGAGATGAAAATTTATAAGCACTTTTAGAAGCAACAACTACAATAGTTCCTGCTTTTCGGAAAATCGAGCCTCCGAGCCAAAAAGAAAAGATAATTGGTGAGCCAATGGACGTCCAGAATCCGACCCAAAAAATATCTTTTGGCGCAAGATGTGATTTTCCTGTTCCTCTTTTTATCAGTTTGTGCAAAACATTTTCAGAAGATCCTGATGATTTATTTATAAACGATTGAAGTACGCCAGTCGGATGATGCTCGATTGACCAATGATCTATTTTATTCACTGTAAACCCTGTTATATCCAAAAGCTTCTTGACTGACTTTGGAGTAAAATGCCACAAATGAAATTGCGGTTGTAAATGAAACCAATATTTTTTTGCGTACTTGAATTCAAAACTGTCTATATTTGGAATACCGATAATTATTTTGCCATTTTTCTTTAAATTTCTTTTCGCTGATTCCAAATATTCCCATGGTTTTTCAACATGCTCAAGAACATGCCAAAAGCTTATGATATCTGCATTAAGTCCTTTTGATTTCAAAAATTGCCTGTCAGTCAAAGTATCAAGCCCATTTTGCTGCATTATTTTTCTGCCCGAGGAAGATACCTCAACTCCAATTTTCTTTTTTGCTGCAACAGTACTCAAAAATCCACCGTCTCCAGCTCCGACATCTATCCAAACTTTCTTCCCCCCATTTCCTGCATATGTGCTTCTCAGGCTGTAAAACGTTTTGCCAATAGGAGCAAAAACTCTAGATGCCAAAGTTGATTTTCCTTTGTAATACATGTCCCCATACTCTACTTTTGGAATTTTTTTTACCCAAGCAATGCCACAGTCTGGACAATGCCAATAGTCAGTTAAACCTAAAAGCGAAAGGGTTGGTTTACTTTTGCAAAAAATACACAATGTCCGTATAAATTCTTTCTTACTCATAAAGCTTCTTGTTTAAGATGCCATATAACCACACCTTTAATATGCAATAGAATTTTCGTATTCCCCATACTGTTCCTTTAGTATACGGCTTTTCGACAAAAAGAGATTTTCCTACCCTGGCCTTATAATTTATAGGAATTTCTATAAATCGAATACGATTCTTGGCGGCAACAGCCAGCCACTCGGTTGCGAAAATTCCATCTTCTGATTTACACTCCGACTCTATTTTCTTCCACGCTTTTATGCTGGTGATCCGAAGCGTGCAGCCAACATCAGTAAGAGGAGGACCTAAGAAAAGCCAGGTAATTATCCTTCCCAAGAACACATCCCCAAGTCTTTTATAAAGCCTCATGTCCGAACCTTTCTGGACCAGAGGCAAATGAGTACGCGATCCAAATACCATATCAAAATCATCGCTATAGGCAAGAAGCTTGACCACATCTTTTCCATCGAATGATCCGTCCGGTTCGGCAATAATAACTAGTGGCGCTTTTGTGGACATTATTCCTTTGCGTATTGCGTTTCCGTATCCTTGTTTTCTCTCAGCAACAACTCTCGCGCGGGTTTTAGCTACTTCTTCTCTAGTGCCTTTCTCCGCGTTATTATCAACAACCACTATATCATCAATAAATCCCATCGCATCAAATTTACTAATCACAGAAGCGATAGATTTCTTTTCTTTATAAGTGGGAAGAATCAATGCCACCTGCCTATTTCTCCACATAAATTTATTTTATTTTTATCTCTTTAATGCAGTCGCATTCCTTATCATATTTAAGCCTGACAACATGGGCTGAAGCACTTGCAGCCTGTACCCAATCCCTATAGGGATGATCCTCTGCCAAAAACTCAACCTCTCCATTTCCTATTTGTTCTGTAAAAAACATTGACTCATATACTCCGACCTCGGGGTACGGAGCAACGACTAGGGTGCCCTTGGGTAAACGTTCTCTAATTGAATTCATATATTGATAGGTTACTTTTGTTGATCTGTCCCAAAAAAGCACATCTCTAAACATGTCGGAAATTATTATCCAATTCAGAAGATAATAAATGGCAACTAATACAATTGCCAATATTTTTATAATCCTATACTTGCTCTTCCAGAGCATCCACAAAAACAGCGTCCAGAAAATAACAAGAAGAATTGTTGGAAGATAAAGATATCTGTTTGCTCCCGGTTGATTTAGTACATCATACTGACCAAACCAGGCATTTAAATAAAAAATTGAAAGCGTTCCAAAAATAGTTGTAAGAAGAAGTGCTCTCATATGAGTTAACTTGATAAACAAAATAAGAGCCGCAAGTATATAAATTCCCACAACATAAGGAGTGATTGATACGGCGCTTTGTACATCAATATAGCTATGAAGCGATGCTCTGCCAAAGTTTAAAATTATCGGTTCGTACTCGGACCAATAAACTAACTGCCTTACTATTTTTTCAGGATATTGTGTAGCCTGGGGATTGAGTAAAAATTCTAAAAGCCCTACTTTTTTCTCAAGCCCTGCCTCATGTACCCTCTGAATTAAAACAAAAAATCCACTTGTCATTAAATAGGGTGCGCCAATCAGTATCCCTTTTGTTCGCTCAATAATTTTTTTGTTTTTAAAAAGATACCAAAAAATTGGGTACAAAAAAAACGGCGCGGTAAATAATACTACAAAATGTCCCATGCCTATCCCTAGAAAATATAAGAGAATAGAAATAAAATAATACTTGATCTTTTGTTTTTCCAAAAATAAATGGAGGAATAAAAAAGCGGGAAGTATAAAAATCACAGGCACTATGCGCTCCGTAAAAAAGCAATAACAATGCTGAGAATACATATCAAAATTACCAAAATAATTCACGGCAAATATTAGAGCTCCAAAAAAGGATACAACCTTGTTTTTTGTAATGAATCGAAGAAGAATATAAAAAAACACATTGATAATCATCATGACAAAAAGCGAGGTGTAAAAATAATAACTGATATTGGTTTTGTATAATGCTGGAAGTATTAAACCCAGAACGGCAGCTGACAACTCAAATCCTGTGTAAAAGTAATCTCTGCCAAAAAACTCATTTAGCGTTGAGGAAACCATATAAACAAATCCGTCGCCCCTAATCACAAGCTGTGGAATTTGTTGCCATGCAACATATGCCAAAACCAAAAGAAGTAAGATAAAAATTAAATCTTTTCTTTGTACCATCTCAGTGTTCTTTCTAATCCAGTTTTCAGATTAACCATTGGCTTATATCCAAGTTCTGTCCTTATCTTTGTAAGATCTGGCGCTCGTCTCCTCGGGTCTCCTTGAGGATAAGTCAAGGGATAATCAACTGATTTTACTTGGAGTTTACCCCTAAATAAACCTGAAACAGTTTGTGCAAGAGTCATCATATTCATTTCATTTTCATCGTTACCGACATTGTAAACTTCTCCATTCTTGTCTGAAAGCAATACTTTGAAAAATGCTGTTATAGCATCTGAGATATAACAAAAGGTTCTTGTTTGATTTCCCCCGGCATGAACGGGCAATGGCTCTTTCTTCAAAGCACTGGTTAAAAATCGAGGGACTACTCTATAATCATTGGTTTTCATGCCAGGACCATAAACATTGAAGGGACGAACGATTTTAGCAGGAAGTTTGTATAAGCTGTGATAAATCGTACACAAAGTCTCGCCAAGTCTTTTCGATTCATCATAACAAGCTCTTGGCCCCGTACAAGAAACGTTTCCTGGATAATTCTCCGGTGTTGGAACAAAATTAGGATCAGGATCTCCATAAACTTCGCTGGAGCTAAAAAACAAAAAACTTTTTACTTTTTTGGATTTTGCAAATTCCAGCATATACTTGGTACCAAATGTTGCAACTTCAAGTGTCTCAAGTGGATACTTCATATAAAAAACCGGCGACGCAATGCCGGCCGCATGAATTATATAATCAACACGATCTTTCAAGTAAAAAGGTTCTCTTACATCGTGTTTAATGAATTTAAAATTCTCATCATTCACAAAAGGATTATCTTTTGTTCCGGTAATATAATTATCCAATGAAACTACTCTAGCTGGTTTTGAGAATAAATTTTTATTTAAATACCAAATTGTATACAGGAAATATTTACCCAAAAAGCCAGAACCGCCAGTAATTAAAACTGTCTTTCCGCTTAAAATTTTTGCGTCTTTTTTAATCCGCAACGCTATTTTTCTAATATCGTTTTGAACGACTCTGCTTTTAATCATAAATTGTAGGGCTCGGAACTGGAATAATAAATTTCCCCCCAGCCTTTTTGTATTTCTCGTGCATTTTCATAACCGAATCTGCAAAATTCCAAGCCAAAATGAGAAGATAGTCTGGATTTTTTGTATAAATTTCTTTTGGCGAAATAACCGGAATGTGCTTTCCCGGAGTAAAAAGTCCTTGTTTATAGGGGCTGTCGTCAGCTATAAAATCAAGATTCTCAGTACCAAGATTAAAATAGTGAAGAAGAGTCGTGCTTTTTGCCGGCGCTCCGTATCCCGCAATACTCTTTTTTTCTTTTTTTAGTTTTCGCAAAAGCTTAGATAGCTTAATTTTGTTTTCTTCAATTTTTCTTGCAAACCTTCGATAAGTATCTATATTAAATAGTTTTTTCTTTTTCTCCAGATCTATAAATTTCTTAACAGAACCTTTAACCTTATATTTTGCTTCTTTAAACTTAACATAAACTCTGACCGAGCCTCCATGTACGTCTTTTTTAACAACGTCAAAAATTTGCATTCCATGGTTAACGAAAAATTTATCCAGCGGTTTTATAGCCAAATATGAAAGGTGTTCGTGATATACAATGTCAAAAAGATTTTTCTCCACAAGATCTATATTGTACGGCGCCTCAATTACAAAAGCGCCGTCTTTATCCAAAAGTTCACCAACTGCTTTTACAATTTCGTCTAAATCATTGATGTGCGCGAAGACATTGTTGGCTGCGATAACTTTTCCTCGCCCATATTTTTTGGCAATTTGTTTTGCAACCTTTGTATTAAAAAAATGCGGTAGAGTTGGAATTCCTTCTTTTGTAGCTCTTTTCGCGACATTTCTTGCCGGATCAACACCCAAAACCCTCATCCCAAGTTTTTTAAAAGGTTTCAAAAGAACGCCGTCGTTACTTCCCATCTCAACTACCAAATCCCCCTTCTTAAGCAAAAGATTGTTAAAAACAGATTTTGCGTATTCTTCAAAGTGTTTTACAGTTACAGGAGATGTTGAAGACACCCAAACATAATGTCGAAACATTATTTCAGGAGACACAACGTGGCTAAGCTGAAGCTGGCCGCAATTTTTACAAAAATTAACAGCAAGTGGGAAAAAATCCTCTTTATCTCTAAGTTGACTTTTTTTAAGGAATGAATTTGCCGTTGGAGTTTTTCCAAAATCCAAAACTTTTTCCAAATTTTTACTCTTACACAACCTGCAATAATTAATCTTTTTAACTTTTGCCATATTGGTATCTAAACTATTTTTATTCTTTTAATATCCTTCTCATACATGTCCTGCTCTCTTCTCTCAGTTGTAAATGCATAAATAACAGTGTCTTCCAAAAATTTTACTCCGTGTATTATTCCAGGACGCGATAAAACTACATCGCCAGATTCTAATATTACAGTTTCTGCTTTTCCAGTTTTGTTTTTTGAATCTATCTCAGAATATTCGCATTTACCACTCTCTACATATATATAATGATAGTCGGTTTTGTGGAAATGGTTTGCTCTTGTTGTGCCTTTTTTGCTTGTGATCCTAAGGATTGCTCTGATTGGAAATTTATCCTGATCTACAACACGCGCTATTCCACCCCTTTCATCTACAAACTCCGGTTTTATATGCTTAACTCTTATTGCCATAAAGTATTTTTAAAATCAATTAAAGTTTGCTTTAGAGTTGGTTTTTTCCACCACCACTCATTTTTTTTATACCATTCAACTGCTTCTTTGAGTCTTTTTTCAAAATTATGTTTTGGTTTCCAACCCAACTTTCTAATCTTCGAGTCATCAAGCGCATACCTAAAATCATTCACAGCTCTATTCCAGATAAAACTTATCCAGGACTTATCTTTTCCCAAGATTTTTAATATGCTTTGCGTTATCTGAAGATTTGTTTTTTCTTCTCCTCCAACGCAGTAAATCTCCCCTATCTTTCCTTTCTTCAAAACAATATCAACTGCTCTGCAATGGTCTATTACTGCCAACCAGCTTCTAATATTTTCCCCTCTACTCATCAAGGTTACTTTTTTGTTGGATAAAAGCCTTGTGATAAAACGGGGAATAAGTTTTTCCACGTCCTGATACGGACCGTAGTTATTCGCGCAGTTTGTGATAGTTACCGGCAACCCATAAGCAGTGTAGTAAGTTTTGACCAATAAATCCGATGCTGCTTTTGATGAGGCGTATGGGCTTCGCGGATTTAGAGGAGATTTTTCATTGAATGGCAGATCTTTGACTCTCAGCTCTCCATAAACTTCATCTGTTGAAATATGGTGAAATCTTTTTCGTCCGTGCCGCAACGCAGCATCCAAAAGAACCCCTGTCCCTAGAACATTTGTTTTGATAAACTCAAGCGGCTCCTCGATGGATCTATCCACATGACTTTCCGCTGCAAAATGCACTACGGCGTCAACGTTTTTAATTGCCCAGTCAACATCTGCTCTATTTGTAATATCTCCTTTGACAAAAGTATATCTGGGATTGTCTTCAAGTCCTGCGAGATTCTCTAAATGACCTGCGTAGGTAAGTTTGTCCAAATTAACAATTGAGTCTTTTGGGTGTTTTGATAACCAATAATGGATAAAGTTTGACCCGATAAATCCGGCGCCGCCAGTTACAAGCAATTTTGCCATTTTTTTGTCTAATAATTTCTAGAGTCAATAGTATATTATTTATTTTAGGATGTCAAAAATACTAATCAAGAAAGCCTAATCTCATCTTTACCATTTCGTCAAACATTTTATAAGCCGTCTGAATATTGCCCAAACTTGTTGAGCCGGCCTTCCGAGGACGGTAAAATGAGCGTGCCTCAACAACCTTAAATCCATTCCTTAAAGCTTTGATTACAACTTCTGTGTCGAAAAATGGGGTAACCGACTTCATTTGTATTTTATCAAAGATTTTGCGCCTATATGCCTGAGACCAGCCAACGTCTTTATATTTGAGGTTAAAAAATAACCAAATTAAAAAAAGATATCCGTATGAGAGGGTTTTGCGAAAAAATGTATAGTCAAATCTGTGAGTACGGGTACCCAACACAAGGTCTGCATTTTTTATTTTTCTCAAAAGATCGTATTGATCTTTGAAAGGTTGCTGTCCATCTCCTTCAATGTAAAGAATAATATCTTTTTTACAAGCCTGGATGCCCGTTTTCCAAGCCAGAGCAAGTCCTTGATTTTTTTTGTGGTGAATTACTCGGACAAGTTTGTATACCTTTGCCAACGAATTAGCTACATTTCCTGTTTTGTCAGACGAGCCGTCATTTACTATAATAATTTCAAAATCTGAAGCTATTTTTTTGGCGTCTTCTAAAGTCTCTTTAACCAAATTTCCTAAATTACCTTCTTCGTTGTAAGAAGGAATAACTATAGAAAGCGACTCGCCTAGCTTAAAATGTTTGGTCATATAACAATTTTGCGCCGCAGTTTAAAAATACTAATAATAGTTTGCCATACCACTTTTATGCTGGTATTTTTATTGTCTCCTCCATACCTGGGTCTATACGGTGCTAATGCTTCACCAATCTTAAGACCCTTTCTTTTGAATTTAACCAAACTCTCAACAAGTAAAAATATTCCTCCTTTTGGATCGAGTTTTAGTTTTTGCACTTCTTTTGTTTTCCAAATGTAAACCCAGTGCACGTCTTCGTAAGTAATCCCAAAAAGCACTCTATAAATTACCAAAGCACCATAGGATAGAAGCAAACGATACGGGTTGTAATCAATTCTTTTCCCTCTAATACCTAGTACCAAATCATAATTTTGCATGATTCTTATACAATTAATCATATCTCTTATCAATTCTTGACCGCCGGCGTGCATGTAAGCAACATAATCTTTTTTTGCCCTCCTAAGCCCTGTTATCATTGCCTTGTTGAATCCACCCTGCCTCTGATGGATAACCCGGACGTGTCTATTTTTTTTAGCATATGAGTCTGCTATTTGTGGCGTGTTGTCTTCTGAGCCATCATCCACAACTATAACTTCGTAGTCTTTTACAACTTTAGGAACATCTTTTAGCGTATCCCGCAGTACGTAACCCAAGCTTTCTTCTTCATTGTAAGCAGGAATAACAATAGATAAGCTCGTCTTCTGTTTAACCGATTTCAACACAGCAATATTATATATAGTGTGATACAAATTTAAAAGAGGATGCTATAATCTAATCAGATGGAAAGTGCTAGGGAGAAAACGATCAACCTTTACGCGGGTAATTGGTGGGAAAAATTTCTTTCAAATTTTAAATTTTGGGAAGAGCCGTATGAAGTTGTAGAAAAAATACTTCCAAAAAACGGAACTGTTTTGGATTTAGGATGCGGAGAAGGACTGCTATCAAATTATTTAGCGATCGCGTCTGACAAAAGAAAAATCACAGGAATAGAGATTGCCCCGGAAAGATTAGAACGAGCCAAAAAAGGAATTAAAAACACTTCTTTCAAAGTTGGAGATATCGTAAAAATCCCCTATCCAAAAGCAGAAACAATAGTATTGTTTCATGTTTTACATCACCTTCCGGGAAGAGCTACTCAAGAAAAAGTGCTTGAAAAAGCCAAAAAATCTATATCCAAAAACGGAAAGCTGGTAATTGTAGAGGTACACGCAAAACCTACTATTAAATATTTGGCAGCTTGGATAGCTGATAATTTTCTTGTCCCCTGGGTTTTTGAAAAAAAATTTTACACAAGAGCTTATTTTAGAAAAGAAAAAGAATGGTTGAATCTTTTTAAAAAAATGGGGTTTAATGTAAAAGTAAGCGAGGAAACTTCCAGTAGGCCGTTTCCAAATATTATTTTTGAATGTAAAATAAACTAAAAATGACACCATTTCTATTTAAGGATAAGAAATATATTATCCTCCTTGCCCTTTTAGTTCTCCATATATTTTTGAGATTTTATGAAATTGAGACAAAAAGCAGCTTTCTCTATGACCAGGTTGATAGTGCGTGGGCGGCAAAAAGAATAATCGTTGATCATAATTTTCCCCTCATTGGACCAGAAAATAAACTCAGCAGTGGATTTTTTGTAGGACCACTGTATTACTACGCAATCTCTATTTTTTACTTCTTCACAAATTTGGATCCAATAGCTGCAGGTTTGTTCGCCGGTTTTACCAGTATAATCGGATTCTTTACGCTTTTTTTTGTTGTAAAAAAACTATTCACAATGCCAATAGCATTGATTGCTGTTTTTATAAACACAGTTTCCTACTCCGCTATTGAATTCGATAGAGTTCAATGGGAGGTAAATTTCATTCCTCTTATTTCGCTGCTTGCGTTCTATTTTTTGTACAAAATTCTTTTGGGAAGTGAAAAACATATCTTATACCTTGCTATAGTCGTTGCTCTCGCGTTTCATATCCATTTGACCGTAGCTGTTTTCCTGCCTCTTATCATTCTATTCACGCTTCCCTTTTTTCCAAAAACAAAAAAAACATTTCTGCATATTCTCTTATCTATCCCAATTTTAGCTGTAAGCTTATCTCCGATAATAATTGTGAACTTGCTCAATACAAACAAATACGCCTTAAATCAGATAAGCTATATAGGATCATCGTTTCACGGATTACATCTCACTCGAGTTCTACAATTATTCACCAGCGCTTTTATTCAAATAGAAGCATTTACCATAAATCCGATTATGAGGATTTTAGGCTGGTTTGTTCTTCCTGTTTTTTTTGTAATTCATTTTTTAAATATTCCTACAAAAAAGGGCTTTGTTATGGTCTCTTTGGTTTTTCTTTATTTCCTAATCCCATGGTTGGTTCTCTCTACGTATAGCGGAGAAGTTACAAACTATTACTTTTCTACAAATAGATTTCTTGGGGTGATGATTGCGTCTTTTATCATCTATAAATTACTTGAAGTTAAAAATAAATTTATAACTCTTTTTATAATTGTCTTTGCTATTTACTATGCGTATATTGGGATAAATAAGTTTCTTGCAATAAGAACTGTAGGCTTGCAAAATTATAGAGCGTTTGTATTGGATAAGATAAAAAAAGGTGAGGTTATTGAGTTTGAACAAGGAAGCCCTTTTTCGTATTTCTATTACCTTTACACAAGAGAAAAATAATTCCTAGCGAAAGACAAGCGTTTTTAAAAACCCCAAGCCTCCAGCGGTAAACTTCACGACTGTCATAACTATAAGACCCAAAAATATAAGAGGATGGAACAAAAACACGCCAATATTTTGCAGATAGCTTTTCCTCACCGGTATAAACTGCATTGCGGCAATAGCTGGATATTTCCTAAAATATCTGACCATTTGCTGACCGTAAAAATAGTGTTTTTTCCATATATCAGCAAGACTTCTTGGTTCCCCCAAATGCCTTTCAATCGCTTTTATTCTTCCCCATTTAAAACCAGAACTGACAAATCTATTATGAAAATCATAGTCTTCAGGACCGTACAGTGTTTCGTCAAATCCTCCGATTTTCTCCCATGCTCTTTTAGTAAAAAATCGGACTGCGACAATAAGCTGATCTTCTCTGTAAGTGTTACGTTCAAGCTTTCGAACATCAGCCCAGAAACCCAAGCCCTCTGCAGACGTGTTGTGCACAGCTATTCCGTCCAGCTCCTCTTTCTCCGCTTTTTCAACACATTCTTTAATAACATCTTTTTCCAAGACAAAATCAGAATCTACTCTATAAAGATATTTTCCTTTTGCTTTTTTTGCCCCAAAATTTATCTGCGCGGCTCTTTCAGGTCCATGGGTGTATATTTTATTTGTAAAATTCTTTGCGATTTTGAGACTTTCATCTTTAGAATTTCTATCAACAACGATAACCTCAATATTTTTGTACGACTGGTTTCTCAAGCTTTCAAGACATGATTCTATAAAATTTGCGGAGTTATATGATGGTACAATTACTGAGACCAGAGGGTTTTTCACAAAAAAGCTCTCCCAATGCCAATAACTTTTTTTCCAACTTTTCTGTCAAAGAAATTTTGCCCGTCAATTACAATAGTATTTGGTCCCACAGCCTTTCTATAATCATTTGACAACGTACTGTGCGCGGTACCAACCACAAAAATATCTGATTTCTCAAGTACGCTATTCGACAGCTCTAGCTTCTTCATGTCGTTATCCAAAACAAAAGGATCGTACACAAAGAAAGGAATCTTATTTTTGCTAAGTAAACTGCAAAAAGCCAAAACCGGACTTTCTCGCAAGTCACCAACGTCTTTTTTGTAAGTTAGCCCATAAATCAAAATCTTATCCCCTTTTTTATATACAGACATCAGTTTTTCCAATATATATTCGGGCATTCTTTCATTCTCTAAAAGACTTTCCTCAAGAACGCTCATTGAAAGTTTTTTTTGGAGAGCCAACTCCAAAACATAGTAGGGATCAACAGGAATACAGTGCCCTCCTACGCCAATACTCGGATAGTGAGCTTGAAAAGTCCACTTTGTGCTTGCGGCTTTTAACACATCCAATATGTCTATGCCGCATTTTTCCGCAAGTTTTGAAAACTCATTGACCAGCGCGATATTGACTGCCCTGTATGAATTTTCAAGCATTTTTGCCATTTCTGCGGCCTCCATGCTTTTTACCCGAACAACCTCAGCTTTGAGAACTTGCTCATAGAGCCTTCGTGCGAGTTCCAGGCTCTCTTTGTCCTTTCCTCCGATGACTTTTGGTATAAATTCAGTTGTTCTTTTTTTATTCCCCGGGTCTACTCTTTCTGGAGAGCAAACAAGAAAATACTTGGATTTAAAACCTCCCAAGACATCTCTTGTTGTAAACGGGGCTACAGTTGATTCATTAACTATCAACTTGCCTGTCAAATCGACTTGCGATAACTGTTTTGCAACTTTTTCAAGATCTGTCAAATCTGGTTTCTTGCCCTCGGTAACAGGAGTAGGAACACAAATAACGATAACATCTTGCTTCTCAACTTCTTTGGCACTTGAGATTTTTGCAACAAATTTCTTTTTTTTAACTAAATCCGGCAAGCTTTTTTCTATATCATCGTCCTGTATATAGCTTTTTCCACCTGAGAGCATATCTTTTTTTTCTTTGCTCCTAACAAACCCTGTTACCGAAAATCCCTTTTTCGCAAATAGAATAGCCAGCGGCAAACCAACATAACCCAACCCAACAACACCTATCCTGGCGGTTTTTGATTCTATTTTTTCAAGAAGCGAGGTCATTTTAGATAATTTCTTTAAAATATTTCACGGTTTCTCCTAATCCCTCTTCAAATGAAACTTTTGGCTGCCAATTAAGCTTCTGTTGAGCAAGAGAAATATCTGGCTTTCTTCTGCTAGGGTCGTCTTTTGGTCTTTGAACAAAAGTAATCTTTGACGTTGAATCAAAACGATCTATAATTTTTTTTGCTATATCTATGACACGATATTCATCTGGACTTCCCAAATTGACTGGTCCTTTGTAATCCGACTCCATCAAAAGCATCATGCCCTCAACTAAATCAGAGACGAAGCATAAAGAACGAGTCTGAGTGCCATCTCCATGGACAGTGAGCGGAACATTTCTAATTGCCTGCGTTACAAAATTTGGAATTATTCTTGTGTCTTTTGGACTTGAGTTGGGACCATATGTATTGAATATTCTAACAATTCTAATATCAATGTCGTACTGCCTGTGATAGGCAAACGTTAGCGCTTCACCAAAACGTTTTCCCTCATCGTATCCGCTTCGAACCCCAATCGGATTGACATTTCCCCAATAAGTCTCTTTTTGAGGATGTTCTTTTGGGTCACCATAGACCTCAGAGCTTGAAGCGAACAAAAACTTTGCGTTTTTTTTCCTTGCGACTTCAAGCAAATTTTTTGTCCCGATGCTATTAGCCTGCGCTGCATCTACAGGATGATCCATAATATATGTTACTGAAGCAGGACTTGCTAAATGGAATATTTCATTTATTGAAAGCTTATCCAATTCAAGGATAACTTTTGAATCTGTTACGCTACCATTTATAAATATAAAATTCTTATTATCCAAAAACGGATCTATATTTCTTTTGCTTCCTGTTGATAAATCATCAAGGCAAATTATCGTATGGCCATTTTTTAACAGATTTTTGCAAAGATGAGATCCGATAAATCCAGCTCCTCCAGCTACAAGACTAATATTTTGCATATGTTTCCCCATTTTACCAAACTTTCTTTACTTTTTCTATACAAACTGCTATATTAGTTGTTAACAGACAAAATGAAAAGAGTTTTATTGTTCTTTGTTTTTATTTTAAGTATTTTTCTCTCATCTAGCGTCTCACACGCTAAAGAAACGGGAAATCAAGATACGCTTGAAGTAAAACAAGCAACATCTGCTGCGATTATTGAATATAACCTAGCTTATCCAGGAATACTTCCTGATCACCCGCTCTATAAGTTGAAGGTGTTTAGAGACAAAATATCTGCAGCGTTGATATCTGACCCTAATAAAAAAATAGATTTTTATCTTCTTCAAACAGACAAGGGCATCTTGGCATCAGCGATGCTTGTTGACAAAGGAAAAGTTGATCTCGCAATGGAGACAGCCCTAAAAGCAGAGCATAATTATACGCTTATCTCAAAAGAAGTTGAAAAGATAAGCCTTACTGATGACTTCTCTAAAAAACTTCACACCGCGTCCCTAAAACATCAAGAAGTGCTCTCCTCCCTTGCCAAAAGAGTTTCAAAAGAACAGGCAAAAACTTTTCTGACAGTCTCAGATTTTTCAAAAAGAAACTGGCAGACAATAGAAGAATACAAGGCTAAGCTCTAATCATTCTTCCAAATCTTAAGAATCGAAACTTCATCAACTTTTACGCTGTATACGGACTCTAGGTTTTCAAGATATTTTCTTTTCTCCCGCGGAACATGAATAACCCAGTTATAATCAATAACTTCCATTATATATTCTCCCCCTCTTTGCTCTCCCGAGTAGTATCTGTTATCAAAGTTTATATCTTGTCGGAGTTTGGTGCGGGGAATATTTGAATGTAAGCCCCGAACAAGTGCTAGGGTTGCACCACGTTCTGCATTTTGATTGAGCCAGTCAGTACCCTGCTGATATACACTTCCCAAACTCACTCCCCAATCAGGAAAATTTCTTTCATAAGCCCCTTTAAGACCTCCTATAAATGGATTAAAGTAGACGTTTTGATTGGGGTGGATGGAGATCAGTTTTATAGTTATGGGGATAAATGATGCAATAATTAAAAGTTTAAAAATAAAAGTTAAAAGCTGCGGTTTAAAGTTAAAAATTTTGAATTTTAAACTTTGAACTAGATAGTTTGCGCCAATGCCTGACAATATCGCCATAGCAGGAATAAATTCCATTATTTGTCGTAAACCGCCGTAGATTCCGGTAGTAGAAAAGCTTACCCGAACAACAGGAACAAGAAGCCATAAAAAAATAAATATTGCCAGCTTATTTTTTTCTGATAATCCGTATTTTAAAACATAGAAAATACCAAAAAAACAATAGAACAATATAACAAGAGGCGTACTAAAAAGTAACCACCAAACAGCATATGTATTGAATCCAAAAAAATAATAACCAGGAGGCTGATAAGGAACAATCCCAATTTCTCTGTAGTATGAAAAGATATGCATGATATTTTTGGAATCTTGCCACAGGTAGGGCCATGAAATATAAAGGATAGATAAAGCTATAAACGGATACAGAACAAAACTTGCTGTTTGCGATTTTGAAAATGGCCAGGACACTCTCTTTATAGACCTCCAATGATAAATGGCAAGCCATACAGCAAGAGAAAAGGAGGCAAATATAATATTAAACTTTGTCCCCAGAGCAAAACCGGCAAAAACTCCCGAGATAATAATCCATTTCCATTTACCTTTGACAACGCCAATATAAAAAGCAAAAAGAGCTAGTGAATAAAAGCTGGATTCAACTGGATCTTTAATATTAAAATGCGATTCTGCAAAAAAAAGCGGAAACAAAGAAAGAGACAAAACCGCAACTAGACCTGCGAATTTACCATAAAAGCGAGAGGTGAATATGAAAATGGATGCCGCCAATATTGCACTTAGAAAAATAGTGAATAAATGATAACTTTCTATATCTTTAAAAACCCCTAATCTTTGATAAAAAATATAGTTTGATAAAGAAGCAAGAATTCCATTTAAAGGCGGATGACCTTTGTCGTATTTAAGATAGTAAAAATAAGTAAATTTTTCTCCCTCTCCTCTGTCGTATTGAAATATGCTTCTTCGAAAAACGCTGTCGTCCCCAACGATCCATTTGTACTGGGGAGGATCGACAAATTCGCTTTTTGGTAGATGTGATTTCAGCTGAGGAAACTCTTTATAGTCTTTCTCCCCGGTTAAAAAGAATCGCAAATATGCCTGTCCACGCAGATAATGGGCGGGCTCATCCCAATTCATTCCATAATCCGGCAACAAAAAAATGCCCTGAATCAAAAATAACAGAAAAATAATAACTCCAAAAAAGAAATTGGACTTACTCATGCAGATCTATTAATTATAGCATCCCATGCGTGAATAATGTAAAATACAAAAAGCGCCAATGAACATTTGTGTTTTTACGCATACCTATCCAAGGTTTCCAGGAGACCCTGTAGCTCCCTTTATGCAGGATTTTTGTAAAGGTCTTGCGCAGCAGGGACAAAATGTTTTTGTTCTTGCTCCCTATGATAAATTGTTTTCTTTAAAACAGAATACTGTTAGAAATCTTAAGGTTAAACTATATAAATACATTTTTTCAAAAAGATTTCATACTTTAGGATACTCAAGAACTCTAATAGGAGACCAGCGTTTTAAGCCAAGCGTTTTCTTTCTAGCTCCATTTATGCTTCTATTTTCCTTCTTTTCTCTTCTTTTTCTAGTGCGAAAAGAAAAGATTCAAGTGATTTCTGCCCATTGGATTATTCCCAATGGATTTATAGCAGCCCTTGTTTCAAAGATTACAAACATTCCTCTTGTTGTTACTGTTCCGGGATCGGACGTATATCTTGGAAAAAATAATTTTTTGTTTCGATGGATGACCAAAATTGCCGCCTCCCAGGCAAAAGTAATTGTCTCAAATAGCCTGCGCTACCTTGATGAGCTATCGATGTTGGGAGTAAACAGTAAAAAATTTGCAGAAATACCATATGGAGTTAATGTAAATAATTTTACAAATATTAGGACTCAGAGGAACAGCATGAGGAATAAGCTGAATCTTTCTCCATCTGATCGGATTATTCTAACTGTTGGAAGACTTGTGGAAAAAAAAGGCTTTGCATACCTAATTAAGGCTATGTCTATTGTAGGCAAAAAAGAAAAGTCGGCAAAGCTTGTCATAATTGGGGACGGAACAGAAAAAAAATCATTGACGCAACTGGCAAAAATCCTAAAAATAGAAGATAAAATTCTTTTCCTGGGTAAAGTTAATCATATTGATCTGCCAAAATATTATGCCCTTGCCGATATCTATGCATCCGCCTCGATAAAGGATAAATACGGCAATCTGGAATCGCATACTGTAGCTCTTTTTGAAGCAATCGCTTCTGGACTGCCTATTGTTGCTACAAAACTTGCAGTAAGTAAAAAATATGTGATAGACGGAAAGAACGGATACAGGGTAAATGATAGCGACGCGCAGAATATTGCCCTAGGAATTATCAAAATTATTAGAGCTGGCGATAATATCTCATCTATGGTAAAAGCTAGCGCTTCTCTTGCCAAAAAATATCTATCCTATCAATACTGTACAAAGGAGTACGTAAAAATTTTCAATCGTTTTCCCTTGCCGAAAGCACGGTCTTAGCGAGTCCTTTTTCCAATGAATACCTAGCTTTCCAGTTCAATAACTTTTCCGCCTTTTTCGGATCACCAACCAAAGTCAACACTTCGCCCTCCCGAGTAGGAAAAGAACCAATACTTGGCACCACTTTTGCGTTTGTTAGCCGCATTATCATTTTCACAACATCTTCCAAAGCTGTCCCTTTCCCTGTAGATATATTAATAATTTGACCCGAAAGCAATTCTGCCTTTGAAATTACCACTTGATACGCATCCACAACATCTTCTATATAAATATAATCTCTCACGATGCGCTCTCTTGTAAGCGTAGGATTTTTTCCCTCCAAGCACTGCTTTATAACAGTTGATATAAATCTTCTTTTATCCTCTCCGGGACCATAAACGGTAAATGGGCGAAGCGTTACTAGGGCAAAACTGCTTTTTTTAGATAACACTTTAGAATATAACGTGGCGGATGCCTTTGTTGCCCCATAAATATTTAAAGGATTAAGCATATCTTCTTCTTTAAAAGGTAAATCGCTGCTGCCATATTCAAAGCAACTTCCGGTATTAACGAATATTTTGCAATTCGAATTCTTAGCCGCATTCAAAAGATTTATGGTTCCGTAAATATTTGAATCAACCATCAACTTCATATTTTCAGCCGTCATATCATGATAAGAATAAACCCCATAACCTGCCAGATGAATAATAACTTCAGGATTTACCTTTCTAACAATCTCTGAAACAACCTCCGCTTGTATTAAATCTGCTTCAAAAATCTTTATCTTATCAACAAATGGCAACAATCTAGTCCTGTTGCTGTTTTTTCGGAGTAACAAAAATTGCCTATGCCCAAGAGATTCCAATCTTTCAACAATTTTTGCTCCGATAAATCCATTGCCTCCTGTTATCAAAATATTCATATTCTTTTTGTAATTATAGCAAAATTATCCTATAATCAACACCATGCTTGTAGTCTTTCTCTCCTTTTTCCTCTTTGAATTAATACTGCTTCCTCATTATGGAACCGATTGGGACACAATTAACCATCTGCCCCGGGGACAGGCGTATTTAAGGTACATACTCACAGGCGAACAAACATATGAGAAGCTGCCCGACTATGTAGATTACTATCAAGAAGAAGACACTCTTTTATTTTCTCCAAGTCAACCCAAAGAATCAATTCCCAAACGCAGTCTGTATCAAATCGACGGGTACGGCGCCTCTTATTTTTTAGAAAAAGATGGAGGACATCCCCCACTTTCGGATATTTTTTCCTCTGTTTTCAACTTTGTTCTGTTTCAAGAGATGAGATTAATAAATGATATTGATTCGTATCATGTTTATATCATTGCTGTTGCTTCCCTTCTTGTGGCTGCTCTTTTCTGGTGGACGAGAAAACATTACGGAATATTTGTTGCATTCGTTACAATTTTATCACTGGTTCTTTATCCGCTCTTTTTGGGTGAATCACGCTTTAATCTTAAAGATATTCCGCAGGCCTCATTTTATAGCCTAATGATAATTTTTCTGTATGAAGGCATAACTCGTAAAAAAAATCTCTTCCTCATCCTTTCCGCAGTTTTTTTCGGCTTCGCGTGGGGAACAAAGTTTAATATCCTTTTTTCACCATTTATTATCCTTCCCTGGTTAATTGTATATCTTAAGCAAAAAACAAAATCATTTAAAGAGATTAACTGGCTCATTCCATCTATATTTTTTTTCCCGCTAATCGCTATCGCTATTTTTTGGGGAAGCTGGCCATATCTATGGGCTGAGCCAATAAATAATTTTTTTAAGATTGTTGATTATTATAAAACAATTGGCATTAATCCCAACTTTGATCCTTCTTTTACTTTCTTTGGTTTCAATACTTTTGCCATACAATGGATTATTTATACAACTCCTTTAGTTACACTTTTTCTTACTTTATTTGGTGTTTTATATACCCTTTCAAAAGGAAGAAGCGAGAAACAAAAAACAGCTTTTTTGGTCCTGCTCTGGTTTTTAATTCCCATCGCAAGAGTTACAGTGCCAAACGCCGGTATATACGGAGGAGTAAGACAAATAATGGAATTTATCCCGGCTATGGCGATATTGTCAGGTATTGGAGCAGGATACATTGTTAAATTGTTATATTTTTTCATTGTTGAAAGACTAAAGCAATTTAACAATAGGACAATGAAGCAATCGAAGGAAAGATTATTAACCCTTGTGCTACAAATATTGATTGTTCTAATGTTTATCCCAATTACCCTCAAGTTAATCTCCATCCACCCCAATCAAAACGTCTATTTTAATCCACTAATAGGAGGTCTTGAGGGGGCGAAGGATAAAAATTTTCCTTACTGGGGAAACAGTTTTGGAAATGCGTACCGTCAAGGCATTCATTGGATAAACGAACACGCGCAAAACGGATCTACATTGGTTCTTGCGCAAGAGCTCATGCCTAATTTGCCGAAACTTTTTGTGAGAAGCGATCTAAAATATACCAATAGTTTGCGCAGCGGATATATCAAAAAAGGAGAATATGTAATAGGATTAAACTATGGATCAGAATTAAACACGTCATACTACAGCAGTAGATACTACTATCGTTATTTGAAACCAATTTATCAAATCAAGGTTGATAACGTAAGCATTCTTAACATTTGGAAAAACGATCTGGCTAACACAAAAAAGGGATTTGATGTCGAAGAGACAGTTAGCGATCTAAATTATGAGAATAGCGATAATGGGATACTCATCGACTTGAAAAAGCCAACTTATATTTCAAAAATTCAATGGTCTTTTTCCACAAACAATTGTAAATCGGCAGATCAAATTTATTTTAATATTTCTGTCGATGGAGAAAACTGGTACAAAACACCACACGTTCTTCCGCAGGACCTGCCAATTCCCATTCTTGAAAGACAACCTGTTGGAAACACCATCTCATATCCATTTGCAGCAGAATATGCGCGGTACATAAATATCGTTTTAGACCCAAAAGAATCATGCCCCGGCAATGTCGAGACCATGGAAGTATTCCATCTGCCTAAAGTGAATACTTCGCAATCAAATTAAGAGTTTCACTTCCAGAAGCTTCATAATCGAATCTTTTAGAAAACTCAATTGCATTTTTCCTAATTTCAGCGTATTTTTTCTTATCACTTAAAATTTCAACTACTGCTTTGCCCATCGAAAGAGGATCTTTATTAACAATAATTCCATTTACACCCTCCTCTACTATATCTCTCAAACCGCTGACTTTATATACAATAGAAAGTGTGCCCGCAAAACCAGCTTCCGGGATGGTCAAACCAAATCCTTCTTTAGTTGACGGGACAAGCAATAAGTGGGCTCTAGACATTAGACTGAATTTTTCGTCTTCAGAAACATAGCCATAAAACACGACTTTATTCTCGAGCCCCTTATCACTAGTTATTTTTTTTAGATAATTGGTGTACTCCGCTTCTCCTCGTCCCACAATCCAAAGTCTTGCTGAAGGCATGAATTTTAAAACATATTCTAAAACTTTTATCGCGTCTTCTATTCCTTTGGGTTTGGATAATCTTCCAACAACCAATAAAGTTGGTGCTTTTTCTTTAAGAATACTTCTCTTATAATTTGGCAATTTTACTCCCATCGGAATTACATGTATATAGCTTTCTTTTATGCCATTTGAGATAAGATCATGTTTTGTTGAATTTGAGATAGTAAGAAAATGCAGCTGTTGATAAAATAATTTAAGATAAATTATTTCAACAAGCCTCCCAATAGAGCCAAAAATTGAACCATACATTTTGTACCAAAGTCCTCCTGCCACCTCGCATATTAACGCAATCTTTTTCTCCTTTACATAAAGCGGAGTAAAAAACGGCAGCCCGTGAATCTCATCGATGACAACGTCGAAGTTTCCCTTGAATTTTCTTTTATAATTAATAAACGCCTTAAAATGTACAGAATTCCAAAGATGTCTTGCGTCTGGATTTCCCTCTCTAATAATCTCTACTCCATCTACTGACTCTTTCTGCTTTGCGTTTTTGTAAAAAGAACAAAACATAACTACTTTGTTCCCCCTCTCAACCCATCTCCTCGCCAATTCATGAGTAAGAATTTCTGCTCCGCCGCTTGTTGGATTTTTTATGTCTCTCCAATTAAAAATCAGGATCCTCATATTACTGCTCATTATAATTAAAAACAGACCAAATGTTGAGTAAAATCAGTAAAAAAAGTGATGCATGAGATGAAAAATGTGAAAGCCTGTTGGTCCTGGGGATAAAATATGGAAGCATTGTTAATCCAAAAAAAAGTAAAAATATTCTAAAAACTAAAAAAGAAAATCCGAATGATGGCACCCACGACAGCTGAAGCAAAGAAAGCCCTACAAAAACCAGGAAGAAAAATGTCAGTAAGTAGTTTTTCCCAAAGTATTCTTTAAGAAATAAGACAATACTCAAAACTAAAAAAGGGTAAAACGGATATCTATACCACCCATGACTTGGCTCATTTGGAATGGCAAAAACAAATATTGCAAAATATGTAAGAAGCGGTATTACTATCAAAAAATTCTTCTTTAGTTCTCTTGCCATAATTAAAAAGAATGCAAACCAACCAAAATAAATCCATCCGTCTATCATAAATCTATCCACCAAATATGGTGATGTAAAAAGAGCAAAAACGCTGTTGAAGGCGAGGTCGTACCTAGTCAGTTGCATCTGCCAAAGACTCAGAAATAATTTTGAATCAAAATAAAATCCATAAACAAAAAACAAAAGAAAAATAGGAACAACAATAGCAATAAATTTTCCCGCATCAGAATATCTTCTGAGATATAAAAAAATAAGAAAAATTGAAATTCCTGCCGCAATCCATGGAACTTTAGCCAAAGTAAGAAGACCGCAAATGATCGCAGAAACATTACGCAGCCATGATTTTCCTGATTTAATGTATCTGGCGACTAAAAATAGAGATAGCAAGAAAAATGGGATAAAAAAGTTTTCGTTCTGGACAATTCGCGATCCAATTACAATAGTTGGAACGGTTGCGTATATTAATGAGGAAGCTAAGGCGACCTTTAATCCGTAAACTTCCTTGGCAAATACATATACCATAAAAATGCTAAATACTCCCAAGACCAATGAAAATCCGCGGATACCCTCGATTCTCACATCGAACATCCCTTCTGTTCCGGTAAGAAGTGCGTAAGATCCTGCAACTAATCCAAAAAGGGGCGGATGCTCAAGATATGGTTTTACCAGGACAAAAGCTGTTTTTTGATAAATTATGTCTTCTCGATCGCTGTACTGAGGATGACGAGACCATGATCTTGGAGCTTGATCTTCAATCAAGCTTACTCCAAGCCATGTCCAAGCATACTCATCAAATGTCGAACCTAATCTTGGCCATGTATATAAATTGTCAGACCTGAGCCAAAATCCAAGAATTATAATTGCGACAATAAATACAAACTGAAATTTTATTAGTAATTTTTCCATTTTCCTTTATCTTCGGATGTATAATATTTTACTAAATTAAGTCTGTAAAATATTGCTAGAGTATCCCAAAGCGTTCGAAAAAGCTCCCGCATTATGTTCTTGGAAATTATACTTGCGCTGAATTCGTGATTTATTTCAACTGGCGCCTCATATATATTTTTGTATCCCAAAGCGTAGGCTACGACCAAAAATTCTATATCGAATGCAAATTTTTTAACAAGCAGACGCGGCAGAACGTCTCTAACCACTTCTTTTCTAAACATCTTCAAACCTACCTGCGTGTCTTTTACGTTCAGACCAAAAAGAATCTTTACAAAAATCTGGGATAGAAAGCTGATAATTCTTCTGCTCCAAGGATAAATAACCCTCGACATTGTGTGCCTTTTGCTTCCAATAACAATATCTGCTTTATATAATTTAAAATAATCAAGAAGAGTAACTATGCCCTTTGGATCAAGATCCATTCCAGCATCAATAAAACAAACTATCGTCCCTACGGCGCGTCCCATTCCGTATCTAACTGCATATCCTTTTCCCCTGTTGTTTTTGTACCCCAAAACTTTAATTTTAGGAGATTTTATTTTCTTTGCGTTTGGAAAAGTTTTGTCATTTAATCCATCTACAACTACTATTATTTCAAAATCACAATCTATTCCTTCCAGGATTTTTTTTACAACAGACAGGTTTTGAGCAATAGTTTTCTCCTGTTTATATGCTGGAATTACAACAGAAATGAAATCTTTTTTAGTACGCCTTACTCTTTGCATAAGTCAGAAAGTAATGTGTTAGGATAAAAATTAGCGGTATTCCAACTGAAATTGATGAAATAATTGTAACTGTTAGAAAAGACCCGTGGTAAAACCACAACAGAGAAGCTTGTAAAATTGCGGCAATAATAATCGGAATAAAAATCCTTGTTTTTTGAATTGATAAATAATAGTTGGTTACCAAAGATAAAATAGAATACAAAGCGATGAATATACCAAAAATCCAAAGGATCGGTTTTATTTCTAAATATTCTTCTTGTTTGAGAAGAAATCTTATGCTAAATTCTGGAAACAGGAAATAAAAAGCTACAATACCTAAAGAGGAAATCAAAACAAAAAGCACTGCTATATAAAAAAGATCGTTATGCTTTTCGTGGCGCTCGTTTTTTTGGACAACAAGAGAAAACAAAACATGAGCAATGGGAGCAGAAAAAAAATAAATGATTCTTCCCAACAGCGTCATGCCAGCGTAAATGCCCGCGTCTTGTGGAGAAAAAAAATGCTTAACAATCATAATATCTGTAGTGATAAACAGCGTCACGCCTAACATTGCCACAGCAGACGGAGTACTGTATCTAACAATCTCTCTAATTCCTACCACATTTTTTGCACGTGTGCTTTTAAAAACAAATCTTAGCGGAATAAATGCAAGAATATAATTTCCTATGTATGCAGCAAAAAAAGCTAGAATCGCCCCGTTTACTCCCATCCCCAACAAAACAAAAACGACACCAACTATAAGTTTTAAGGCAGAATTAAAAAAATTAAGAAAAGAGATATAAAAAAAAGAAAGTTTTGCATTAATCATCCCTCTATTCAAGATGCTCAAAAAAAATAAAAATATGCTTACCCCTGTAGCAAAAATGAGGAATGAGTTGTCAATCTTTAAAAATTCTCCAATGGTGTGGTTAAAAATCAAAAATCCTAGAAGAATTGTTCCTGCAATTAAAAAAAACCCTTTATTGAGCTTCCAAAATAATGCCGCCACTTTATCTAATTCGTTTTTTGCAAAATATACACCCGAAAATCTAATTACGCTGGGCACAAAAGCCTCCGCAAAAAGAGAAAAAAGCAATATCAAAGAAACAAGACTGGCCAAAACACCATAATCTGAAACACTAAGGTTCCTTGCCATGAAAAAATTAAACAAAAAATTAAATATGTTGCCAAAAAAAGTCCCGACAAAAATAACCGCGGTGCCAGAAATAAGGGGATTGCTTGCCGCTTTTTTAAATAGTTTTCTCATGGGGATAATAATTTACAAAAAAACTTCTCTTTACCTCTTCCCAGGAAAATAAACTTCCATTTTCAAGCTTGATATTGGCCTGCTCATGGGGAATTCTTCCTTCTTCGTTTGGGTTATAAAGACCGGTTGGATAATTCAAAAGAATACCTTTCTCCTTTGAAACCACCATAAACCCATGCAGTGTTTTTTTTGGAATAAGGAGTATATATGGGTTTTTGTAGGCCTCCATCAAAAAAAGATTTAGGACTCCATTCGTTGGGGAATCATCTCTATTATCGGCTACCGCTACAACCACACTACCCTGCGCAACCAAAAATCTGTCTTCTTGATAATTTGGGTGATAATGCCAAACCTTCTCATCTCTTGCCACTTCGCTGTCAGTAACTGAATAGTACTGCATGAAAAATTCTCTGCCGGGACCATAAATTTCTTTCCAGTCAGTTCGCATGGTCTCTACCAAAATTCCCCCAGATTCATCGCTGTTGATTTTCAAAGGATACATCAAAACACCTTTGATGGGGCTAATGCTAGCTTTATTTTCAAGCGTGATAAATTCCATTGTGTTTACACATTACATGTTATCATTTGGCTATGCTATTTACAATGTTGCTTGTTCATAAACCCCGATTGTTTCTTCTGCTGTTTTTTTCCATGAAAATTTTTTTGCCTGTATCAATCCTTTTTCTGAAAGCTCCTGTTGAAGTTTTTGACTAAAAAACAACTCACCAATCCCATTGGCAATATCATCAACATCATAAGCATTAACGTAATACGCCGCCTCTCCTGCTATTTCTTGTATAGAACCCTCTTTAGTCGTAACCACCGGGCAACCGCAGCTCATCGCTTCCAAAATAGGCAAACCAAAACCCTCGTAAAGGGATGGCATGGCAAAAACAGTGGAAAGGTTATATATCGCAACCAAATCTTCCTGGGACACAAAACCGAGTTTTATAATTTTTTTGTCATCTTCTGTTAGTTTTAAAATTTTCGATAAATCCTGATTCCATGGATTAGATCGATCGAAATTTTTTTGCATAATTGCTGACCCAATCATTACAAATGATACGTTAATTTTTTTTACAGCCTCTATAAGTCTTGGTAAATTCTTGTTCCACGTCACATCTCCCACGTATAATACAAACTTTTCTGGTAAATTATATTTGTTTTTTATATTCTTGATTCTTTTGAATTCTTCTCCTGCTGCCAAATAGACAACATTAACTCTTGATGAAGGCAAACCAGTATATTTTATAATGTCTTTTTTAGATGATTCAGAATCGGTAATAACAGCATTCGCAGTTTTTAATCCCAGTTTTTGGATCTGCCACTTAAAATTACCTTTAATTCCAGCCGGGAAAAATTTTTTAAATACCAGAGGCGTTAAATCATGGACTGTTACAACTGTTTTTTGGGCTTTTATAACGGGAAGGCTTAAGAAAAACGGTTCGAAATAAGTATAATGTACTAAATTTATATCTTTGGGTAAATTTTCTCCTCGGGTAAAAAATATATACTTATTTTGTGGAAAATACTTTAATAAAGATTTTTTGAGATTATCGATGTAAAATCCTGTTCCCCGTACTCTGTGCGCCAAGAGACTTGATTTTTCCAAAGGAGAAATATCAATAGCTATCTTCATGCCCCTTCGCTCTTATACGCCTCCTTTACTATAGACATATGTCGACTTTTCATAATTTATTTTTCCTCCCAAAGAATGCTTCGGAGGCATGACCCCTCGAAGTCTTTTACAAAGTGGAGTCACCTTTTTATTGTACCAAACATTGCTTTTATAAACAAAGCTGCAAGAATTGCACCTGTAATTAAAAATAGGATAAATCCAATGTTTCTTATTGGAGTATCTTTCAAACCTATCGCTATATCCTGCTTGCCTTCAGGCAAATAAAAAGAAAACAGTCCTTCTTCTGTTATGTTTGTTTTCACCTCTGCTCGGTTGACAAAAACCGACCAGCCTGGAAAATAAGCTGTATTTACTTTTATTTCGGAATTTTCTAAAGCTTCTATTTTAAATTTGTAATATGTTGATTTTATTTCTTGCTGATCGATTACGCCTGATCCTTTTAAAAATTCAGTTTTTGCTTTCTTTTTTCCAAGGCTTGGGTCAAAATATACCGTATTAAAAGCATTACCAGGACTATTTGTACCTTCTATAAAATTAGAGCGTGTTAAATAATAATTATCATCCCTATAATGATAGTAAGCTACTTTCGCATAACCGATTCCCAAGAAAAATGAAAGAATAATCAATGCTATTGTCAAAATTTTTGATTTCCAAAAATAAACTACGCTTCCGGCTAAAAAAGACGCAACCAATATTTCAAGGCTCAAAAACCTCCATGGAAACTGAAAGTAATTCATAAACGGAACTGTTTTCCAGATTGGCAACGAACCTTTCTGCATCAAGAAAAAAATCACAAAAAATAAGACAATAAAAAATAAAACTATATGGCTATTTCTGTTATTTTTTCTGTAAATAAGAAGTAAAAACAAACTTAAAAATACTACCAACAAATTGGCAATTCCTATCTGAAGAGAAAGAGAGCTATTCAGGCTTTCGCCCGAAAACCCAGATCCCCAAGATGGGATAATGAGTTGATAAAGATCTGCAAAGTGATTTTCAAAACCAAACACCTCAAGTCCAACAACATATTGTTTTTCAAAAATCGCGGGGACCCAAAAGACAGCCGACAAACCAAGTCCCAATAGTATTATGTACAAAGAATTGAGTATTAGATGTTTTTTATCTTTTTGAAAACTAATTAAAAAAATTATGTAAAGAAAAGAAAATGGTAAAAACATTAATGATAAAATGTTGTGAGAAAATATTATTAGACTTAAGGACAGACAAGAACCAACAAAAAATATTATCTTTTTATTGTTTACAAAACTCGTAATACACCATAAGAATGCCGGAAAAAAAGCAAGCGCCCAAACCTCTCCAACTGATCCCCTAATATAAATATCAACAAAATGATAAGGTGAAAAAGTATAAAATACGCCTCCAAGCATCCCTCCCCAACGCCCCCAAAACGCTTTTGCCCACAGATAAAAAAACACCGCTCCCAAAATTGATGCAAGAAACATATTTAACTTAAACGCGTCAATAAAACTAAACCCCAAAAAGTGAAAAAACGAGGCAATGTAATTGGGCAATGGATACACAAAATTAAAAAGTGGCACTCCATAACCCCTGTTAAGATCACTTGCCCATCGCGGATACAAACTCCCATCTCGAAGTGTCTTATCAAATTCATAAAATCTCACCACATGATATTCTCCATCGTGCGTTGGAGGCAATCCTTTGTGAAGAAGCGGCAGAACTGCAATAAATGCAAATAAAAAAACTGTAACCAAAGGCAAAATTTTTTTAAGCATTTTTTCTTTTCAAACTTCTAAACCACGAGTAAATTAAAAATACTAAAACCGGAGACAACATCAATATATTTCTAATTATTGGCGTTGGGCCAAAATAATTACCGCTCGCCATGTAGGGGATATATCGAAGCATTAGCCCAAATGAAAAAACCAAAACTAGGTTTTGCAGGAATTTGTTCTTGTAAAGAAAAGCTGTAAAAGCTATAAACCAAATAGCATACCAAGGATATAATTCTTCCCTAAGAGGTGAGACGAAAAAAACAACAAGCATGGAAATTGCAAAGTATCTATATTTACTCCTAAACTTTGTAAATAAACTTAATAAAAAAACAGGGATTAAAAATACAGTCGCGAATTTTATCATAATTGATGCAAGAAGAGAAAAAAAAGACAAAACTTTTCTGGACTTTAGAAAATAAATGCCCAAGAGAGCAAAAAATATCATTACAATATCATTATGCGACGATACAAGAGTTTCTATAATTACCAGCGGATTTAGGGCAAAAAACAAAGTCGCGTTTTTATCGATTTTGTTTATTAAAAACACTGTCGATGCAAAAAATCCTACAATAAAAAGTTTGAATGAAAACAATATCACAATAAAATTACCTAATCCTAAAAAATAAGGAATACCTGTCAGGATAATCCAAAACGGTCCATAAAGAGCAGTTTTATTAGCCGCTCTTGTAAATTCAAGATAAGGATCGCCTTTAAACTCTATTGGGTAAATAGTATATGGATTTTCTTGATACAAAAACAAAACTTTTGCAGTTGTGATGTAATTAAAAATATCAAATGCAAGTGCCGCCGGATAAGCAAATATAGTAACGGTAATTGTAAAAAAAATTATTTTCTTCAAATTTATTTTTTTCTGATGATTTATAAGGAAATAAAAACACCCAAACAAAATAGAAATCAAAAATGTGTAGATTGATACCAACAAAAATCTATTAGTAAAATAAAGCCCTGTGTACAAGTTGTTTAAATAAGAAAGATTTTTATCAACAAAGGCGTATGTAAAAACGGAAAACAATACCAAGGTTGCGATAAAAACATAAACTAATCTCATAATCTTTTTTGTCTAATCTTCAAAGACTTATCCACGCTTTCCCAAAGCTTTAGAGTTGTTGGACTCTCGTTCTCTGGAGTCCAAATGAAAATTGATGAAACAATATTTCTGACTTTTTTAAGTTCCTCTATATGCTTTTTGGCGGCTTCTTTATACATGATTTCTTTTTCCGATGTGTTTTTGCCATTGTTTTTGGCATTGACAAAATTGGGATAAATATCTTCAAAATACCCATCCGATTTCTCCAAAGCAATATTTCCCAAAAGATATTGTTTGTAATCAAAAAGCGTTTTTGCTTCTACCAAATATTTATCCGACTGTCTAAGATTATAATGAAATTGTCCAAAGTCGCCAAAATACCAATATCTCAAAATTTGCTCTTTGACTTGATTAAATTTATAAAAAATGCTTCCTGGCATTACGGATGGATACGGAAGGACGTATTTCGATTGAGCAAAGACCGAAGATTGAGGGATAAAAAAAAATAAAATAATTCCCAGCGCAAAAGGCAAAAGTTTAATACCTTTCATTTTTAGAGTACAATCTCGTATTTCGAACTTTTCTGATGCCACAAGAATGCAGTTTTTACAATAGTTTCAAGATCAGAAACATTTGGGTTAAAACCCAATTCTCGTTGAATCCTAGTTGCGTCAGCTATTAGGACCTGCGGATCTCCAGCTCTTCGATTCTCTACTTTTACTTTTAAATCTTTCCCTGAGACTTTTTTTATCATATCAATTACTTCCTTATTTGAATATCCTCTTCCTACTCCTACGTTGTAAAAAAATCCCCCTTTTTCTCTATCTAAATAATTAAGCGCTAAAATATGCGCCTCGACTAAATCAATCACATGAATGTAATCCCGAACACAAGTTCCATCAGGCGTATTGTAATCTGTTCCGTACAAACTAAATTCTGTGCCTTTTAAGGCAGCTAGAATTCCCAACGGGATGATATGGGTCTCTGGTTCATGCGCCTCACCCATGGAGGCGTCAACAGCTGCTCCCGCAGCGTTGAAATAGCGAAGGCTTACAAAATTTAATCTTTGCTCTTCCCCAAAAATCTGAAGCATTTCCTCAACTTCTAGTTTGCTTTTTCCGTATGGACTGGTTGGATTTTTGGGGTGGTCTTCCGGAATCGGAGTTTTTATTGGATTTCCGTATACTGCAGCTGTTGAGGAAAAAATGAATTTATCAACTTGTCCAAATTCTATCATTGCTTTTAGAAGATTTTCTGTACCAATTGTATTATTTAGATGGTACATTTGGGGATTTTTTGTCGATTCCTCAACTGAAATATACCCGGCAAAATGCATCACAGCATCAATTGCTTGGCTTCCAAATAAAATCTCTAGAGAATCAGGATTTTTAATATCTCCCTGAATAAATTTTGCCCTGGTGTCAACCGCATTTCTGTAGCCCCTCTCCAAACTATCAAAAACCACGACCTCGTGGCCATAATCAAGAAGCCGCTTTGTCATAAAGCTTCCAATATACCCAGCCCCACCAGTAACAAGTACTCTCATAAGTTAATCTAAGTTTATTATAAAGTTTATCAGATGTTTGAGCAATATAGAGTTACCAAGAGGCCAGCGTTTTACTTAACCTAGTATATCTTGAATATTACCTACAATTTTCTTGTGATCTTCGATAAGATCTTTCATAGAGGTAAAATTACCATTTTTCTTCCTTATTTCATGTAATGAAGCGCCAGGAATTTCTGTAACTACACGACCTTTCCAACCTGAACTTCTTATAACTTCAAGCATCTCTGTAAGTTCTGAATCACCTTTATCCGTTAATAAATTTTCAAGCTCCTGGTATGTATCAATATGCTCTTGTGGAATATCACCACGTCCTGCGGACACTTGAAGTTCTTTTGTGTAGGGTAATAATTGAGGCAGTATTTCTTGCCATGGATTCAAACCAAATCCTTCTATGTCTTTCTCTCTCATAAGAAATAAGTCAAGACAGAGTCCATCATATCCACGTTTGCGACTTTCTTCAATTAAATCATCCACTCCTCTTACGTCCCATCTGTACATTATCTCAGACGTGGGTTGAAATATTTTTTCTGCAAAACTCCTATCTGTTCCAGATTCTTCCCCAAGATTAGAAGGGTAAAGAACAATAGGTAGTGCTTTCCCTAAAACACCCTGCAACTTTTCAAGCTTTTGCAATGAGCTAACGCGTTCAGGAAGTAAAACATAAGACATCAGTGCAAGAGCGCGATTTTGGTGACGCCATGCTTCTAACAAATTCTTTTCACTGCGATAACTTTGATGAAGGGAAACAATTGCATCTTTATCATCCTTACAAATAAGACCCGCGTTCATTTGCGCACCTGCTACTATTCTCAGAGGATGCCATTCAATTCCTCTATATCCAGCCTCTTTAATCGTATCTACAAGCTTTCCCATAGGCCATGCAACAGTATAAAGAGTACTTTTATCGAATAAGTTTCCTACAGAACTATCTACTTCGAGGCTCAGCTGGGGCGCTTCTTTATTCATAGTACATCAACATTAGCTACTTGTCCAATCGGCAGAAGAGGATCTTGATGAAAATCCGAAGATGGCAACATAGGTAGTTTTCTCCATTTTTCAACAGATATTCCTTTTTCTACATTTTCTAGTCTAATCTCTAATTCATTTTTTGCTTCATCTGTCCATTTTGAACTGTAATAATCTGCAAAATTATGCTTATATAATAATTTTGTAACCGGGTTAAAACTTTTCTTTTTCAAACTATTAGACTCTGGTCTTCCTTTACGCGTAAGTTTTGCCAGGTCGTTGTTACTATCAAGAGATATAATTTTTGGATTGATAAGCATTATATTTAAAACATGATAATTGAATACTTTGCTGCCTCTACCAAAAACTTCATCTACATCTTCAAGACCATGCTCTCTAACGTACTGTAGTTCTTCCTCTCTGTTAAAACTAAGGCTGAATGGTCCCACACTTTTAAAACATCTTAGTGTATAAAGACCAGGCTCAGAAGCCTCGATGATTGATTGCTCATGAATACCTAAATATTCTCTTGGCTCGAAATTAAACCAATTCTCATATCCCCTATTTGTTAGATTTGGATTTGGAGGCTGGATTAAATTAACTGCAGATTGAACAAATTCAATCTGCCTTTGTGTATAACCTAGCGATTCTAAAGTAGATGGGTCTTTAAGTAAATCTTGAAATGCGAAATGCCCCTCCATTAACCTCTCTAAATTACGAGGAACTCGATATTCGCCACCCATTCTTCCGCTTAATTCATTTTCAATATTTCCACCCATACACTACATATTCTACAGTACTATAAGATAATTGTCAATCTGTGGTAGAGCTGTTGATTTTTTAATTCACTTTCCTAAATATTTCAAATATCCCACTGGAAATCGAAGGCTTGAGAAAAAAGAAAAGACGAAACCAGGCCACAAATCATAAAATCCTTTATGTCTTATATAGGTGTTGGCAAACCAAAAAATAGGTTTTATAAAAATAAAGTCCATCATATAAAAAATTTTAGTTGCTAAATTTTTCTCCCTCAACTGGTCTTTGATCTGAGTCGCAATTAGATCAGTATATCTATTCCATTTTTCAAGATACATACCAAAATTCTTGTATGGATAATGAAGTAAGGGATTTTTTAAGTACTCAACCTCACCGTCCACCACCGCCTGCTCGTGAACAGTTTTTTGAGGAAGTTTTCCCTTGCCTCTTTTGTAAAGTCGTAGAGTATAATCAGGGTATTGTCCGCCTTTCATCAAGAATTTACCCAAAAACCAATTTTTCCGCGGAATCCAATAACCACTGATTTTTGATTTTTTCTTTTTTATAACTTCTTTAATTTCCTCACGCAGCTCTGGAGTAACGTGTTCGTCAGCGTCAAGCTGTAAAACCCAATTTTTCGCTGCCATATCAATTGCTTTTTGTTTGTTGATATGGAAAATAAGCGGATTGTTAGTAATTTTTACTTTCGCTCCGTATTTCTTTGCAATCTGAACAGTTCTATCTTTAGACCATCCGTCCACAACAACTATTTCATCCGCTAAATCTTCAACTGAATCCAGACATGCCGGAAGGTTTTTTTCCTCATTATAGGTTGCTAAAACAACCGAAATTGTCGCCATACTTTACTATTAAGTATAATATAAAAGAATAGAATAGCCAAGCTTATCCCGCTTATTATGTTTGAAAATAATCTTAATTTTGTTTCTCCAAACTTAATACTAACAGCGTGTGTACCCTCATCAACATAAAATGTCATAAGCCCCCTGTGTGCAGGATCCTGAAATTCAGGATCAACCTCTTTTCCATCAACATAAACACTCCATCCAGGAAAATACAGAGTATTTTCTAAAACTCTTGATTTAGATGCAGCGTTAATTTCATAAACATGAATTGTCGATCTCCTGCTTATCTGCCTAATATTAGCTTCTCCGCTGACAACCTCTATATTCTTTTTTGGACTCTTCTCCATAAAACGGATAGACCAGATGGGACTGCTTTCTCCAGTATCAGTAGTACCATTATATATACCTGTGAAAAAACTATCAGGCTTTTGCAGATAGCCACTCGCGTGCCAGTAATCTTTATTGAAAAACAAAATCAGAACTACAAAGCAAAGGACGACAAAAGATTTAAATTTATTGGGTAAAATGTAAAAAAATAACCCACCCAAAACGGCTGTGGCAAAAACATCAACCGACATAAATCGCCACGGAAATTGGAATTTTTGAAGGAGCGAAATATTATCCCATATAATGCGGGAATATGGCGTCATTATAAATATACTCAGCCAAAAGAGGAGAAAAGCTGCGGTTCCCAAAACCCAAAGATTGTTTTTTTTCTTGTACAAAAGATATATAACAGGTATTGCTAAAATGATACTGATCCAATGTACTACTCCAACCTGAAGACTAAATTGCCCGCTTATCCCGTAATTCCATGGACTGTAAATAAATCGCGCAAAGTCAGTAAAACGAGACGAATACTCTCCCGCTGTTACAATGTCCCGAAGCGTATACTTTCCTTCAAAAAAAGCCGGAAACCAGAAGAAGGCGGATAAACCTAAGCCTAGTAGTATGTAGTAAGTAGTATGTAGTAAATACTGTTTTTTGTTTTTGATTTTCCAAAGAAGATATATAACGTATAAAAAAATTAATGGAAGAAACATTAAGCTTATCGCGTTATGAGATAGTAATAATCCTGCTAAAGACAAAGAACCGCCTATGACGTACCATTTAGAAAATCTTCTTGACAATTTGAAAAGAAAATAAAAAATAAGCGGTGGGAAAACAAATGCCACGTGTTCTCCTATGGCTCCACGAACATAAAGATCAACAAATCTGTAAGGAGCAAACATATATAAAAGTGCCCCAACAAATCCTGCTTTTATTCCTAAAAATTCCTTAAGCCAAGCATACATTGCAAAACCGCTTGCGATAAAACTTAGTCCAAATACAATTTTTACACTATCAACAAGTGAAAAACCTAAAAAATGAAACATAGAAGCAGTATAAGAAGGAAAAGGATAGAGGAACATCAAGATAGGATGACCATATCCCCAATTAAGATTTCCTGCCCACCTCGGGATAATATTTCCCTCGGTTAGATTTTGATAAAAATTGGCAATACGCGCTACATGATCTTGTCCATCATGGGTAAGTGGTAAACCAGGATGAAAAAGATCAAACAAGGGAATAAATCCGATTAGAATAACCAATAATATCGGCAGGTTTTTAAATCTCTTCATTTTCAATTAAAAATATCACTGCCATTCCAAAATTAAATTTTTGTTTGCTTAAAATCTTAAAACCGCATGACTGAATCATTCTTTCCAACTTTTTAATATTAAAGCTATGCAAATGAGAACCATTCCAAACCCTTCCGTCAAACTTCCTCCACGCGTACCATGCTACCGAAAAAATAAATCCTCCTGAATCAAGTTCGATAACCGCCCTACCGTATTTCCTCAATACTCTTTTTATTTCCAACAATGCGCCCCTGGGATCATCTAAGTGTTCTAAAACCTCCGTGCAGATTACTAAATCAAAAGAATTTTCCCTGTATGGTATTTTATGCGCATCCGCAGTCTTAAATTCTATCTTAGGATAAATTTTCTTGGCATACTTTATACCTTTATCATAAATGTCAATCCCATGACACTTCGTTTTGGGAAATTTATTTGAGATTTCAGAGATAAACCAACCGCCTGCGCAACCGACGTCCAAAATCGTCTTCTGAGAATCCTTGATCAACCTGACAACGGTTTTTAATTTATTAACGTGCCAAAATCTTTGAAAAATATTTCTTTCTATTCCATTTTGGTAGTAATCAACTGGAACTTGTTCTATTATATGAAAGTGTTTGTTATTCATACCGATTAAGTATCAATTTCTTTCTCGAATCTTAATTTTCAGCTCTCTATTCAGATGATTTACAGTTTTAATAGTTTTTGCATTTCCAATAAAATCTTCGCTGTTTCCTACGTAAAGAATATTTTGCCAATTTATAATCTCTTGATCTCATGTGATATGTATATTGATTATATTTTTTTTCTAGTCTTCATAACGTTTTTGAATAATAAAACCACTTGGCAACTCTACTGTTTTAGTAACTTTGCCTGTTTTCACCACAGTCTCAAGCCATCCTTTGTAAGTCCAAGGCTTGTGAGGATCCGGTTCGATCAACAAATAAAATGCGTCCTCTTTCTTCTTCTCTGGAATGAAATTATATTTCTTTCTCCCATGCCACCATAATAAATAATCGTAAGCATACGTGTAAACCGGGGGGGTGAATATCATAATATTAAACGGTTTTCCCGCCGCATCTTTATATATATAGTCTATTGCCTGTATTTTCCCCTTAATCTTATGTACTCCTCCAAAATCATTAAAGTCATTTTTATAAAAATTAATAGTCTGATAGATGTAAGAACCAAAGAGTATAAATATTATCACAACAATTGGTAACCTTAAAAAAGTTTTTTTCCATGAATAACCAAATATTATCCCAAGCAAAAAACAATAATAGATGGGTAGTTCTAATATCCACCAACTCCACATAAAGGAACCATATTTCATAAAAATTAAGAATAATAGAATAGGACTGACTGCAAGGAAAAGCACGAATGATTTTTCCGCAAAGGATTTTCTATTGTCCCGAATATACATAAATATTCCCCCAAGAATTATCAGTAATAACAATGGCCACAACATGTCTCCTGAGGGAAACGTACCATAAAAATTATTTTTGAATACTTCCCACCGATTATCAAACACTTCTGCGATCCGAGCATTTGTTTTTTCGGTTGACAGAATTAAACTGAGTATTCCTTTTGTATTAAGAAAGTCGTGCTTTAGATCAAAAAAAATAAGCGGCAATTGAGTCACGATAAGTGTTCCCATGGAAAAAAACGCAGTACGAACCGCTACTAATTTTTTAATTAATAGGATTGGAGAAAATAATAGTAAATTTACCAAAAGCGTTGCGGCTGTAGCCGTTTCAAAATGTGTCATAAGCCCGAGGATAAACGTTAGAAAAGGAAGATATTTTTCTTTTCCATGCAATACTTGATAGACGGAAAACACTAAAAATACACTCAGAAACGAAATTGGAAATGGTGGCCAAATAAATCTTGATTGGGTTATAACAGCAGGAGAAATTGCGATCAACAAACTTATTGTGAAAGCTGTTTTTTTATCAAACATTTTACTTCCTAATAAAAATGCTATCAATACGCTGCCAACTCCTATCAAAAACATTAAAATCATTGCGCCATAAGGATCACCTCCTGTGATAAAAAAAGGTATCGAAAGAAGATAATACCAGCCAGGACCTTGAAAAAATCCTCCTTTTCCGCCAACCTCGGTGCCTATTAATGTTAAATTTCCATCAATAACAATTTTTTTTACATCTTGAAAAAACTGTCCTTGATCATATCCAAATAAATAATTGTGATTCAACAATTCTATGGCTCGTGGAATTGATGCCAATACTATCAATAAACCTAAAATAAGTAATTTTTTATTATTAATAAGTTGCATTAATAAACTTTCTTTCCCTCTTTCCTCATATAATAATAGTATAAGTATGACTCAGGCACTCCTTCTCCAAATTCTATTCTACGCCCCTCGCTAATTGCCTTTAACACAGTTTGTCTATGTAAGTTTAATCCAGGCTCGTTCAAGGATAAAAACTTAGTAATATTAAAGTACGCATAAAAAAGTAAAAAGCAAAGTAATGAAATCCTCACAGCCCAATTTTTAAAATGAAACAACCTAACCAATAAATACGAAATAATTACGATACCTATGAATCGGTTTGTTGAAAAATAATAGTCGCTTATCTCTCCGCTATAGGTAGCCAATACAAACCATGGAACCAAATACCATAATATGACTAAGTAGCAAAATAATATTTTCTCCCGAGTCGCGGATTTAAAAAGATACACAAAAATAAATAAAGGTGGGATAACAAATTTTAAAAACTTAAGTATTTGGAATGTTAGTATTGATTCAAACTGAATAAAAGCATCATTTAACAATTGCAATACCCGTCTAAGATGAAAGCCATGATAGTAAGTCTGACCATATCCTAATCCTGCTGAAACATTGCCCGCATTTTGCAAAAACACTATGATATTTGGAATTAAGAATATAACAAAGACAAAAAATGACAACACGGCGTTTTTAATCATTTCTCTGCTTTTTGGGAAAAAAGGCAACGACAACAGAATAATAATAGGGTAATAGATTGACGAAATATGAACATGAACCGAGAAGCCTAAAGCGAGCCCTAAAAGTAATAAATATTTTGGTTTTCCCCTAAGCACATTATAGAGACTGTAGAATATAAGCAGCGATGTTGCAGGAATAAAGTTTATTGGCCCTTGAGATCTATCAAACATAATACCAAAAAACCCAACAGTATAAATAAACACTGCGACAAGAGCAGTATTGATTGAGAATAGTTTTTTAGTAACATAAAACAGTGTCAGAAAAGTAAAAATACTTGTTACGCCTGCTGCAATTCCAGAGGCGATGGGATCCAAATTGGTAACAGTATAAAATATCGATATAAAATAATAATAGAGTGGCCCTATATATATTCCGCTATTAAGCTTCGCCTGGAAACCCAGTAACGGAAAATCGTGATTGACAATTATTCTCTGAGCCGCCCACGCATTATTTACCTGATCCCATCCAAATGGACTTCTTGTTTCAAGCTCGTAGAATCTTAGGTACAGTAGAAGGAAAAAAAGTACGCCAAAGATAATCGCATTCTTATAACGATATACGAATAAAAATGGTTCTTTAACTTTTGAATTATGCTTCATAATTCCTTCTCCACAACGCGAATCGCAAGAGATCCGTCTAAATTATATATTCTTTTTACCTCTTTAAAGTCATTGGGAAAATCCTGATCTGTTCCCACAAACAACACTTTTCCATGTTCGCTATAATAATTAAACTCACGAAACTCAAAGTTAGAAAAAGTTTTTTTCTCAGGAATCTCCTTAGAAAAACTTCCGCCTTCGCTTAAATACTTACTCGGATCGTACTTGAGATAAAATAAAAAGAACATATGAGACTGCGAAAGGCTTCCTCTATTTGAGACAATTACTTTTTCGTAGTTCTTTTGAATGGGTTTTAAAAATTCCACTAATTCTTTATATCCGTACTGCCAATCATAAGAATAAAAATAATTCTGCTGAACAAAATATTGATTTAAATAATAAATAAAGTTAAAAGTGAAAAACGAAAACATAAAAATAACAATTAAAAATCTTGAATGTTTAAAACTGAATACTGAATACTGAATACTGAAAATTTTTTGAAAAGCAAAGATTATTCCTATTGCTGTAAATACTTGAAATGTTGGTAAAAAATTTAGCGTTCTCACCGCATGGGGAACATCACCTGAAATGGATGCTGGAATTGGAGCAATAAAAAACCAAGAAAACAGAAGCAATTTTGTCTTTCTATCAAACATTTTATCAAAAACTAATATGTATATGCCAATAAGTAAAAAAGGTAATTCAAAAAAATACAACAATCCCATATTTGGCGCGTGATGACGGTTATTTTGGAAGTCACCTTTTAAAAACAACCAATTGAAATCAAAATGGGAAATGTATCCTGAGATAAATGTTTTGGTATATACTAATCTTCGATTATCAAATAATAAACCTATTATGTCGTTATTGTTTGTGTTTCGAATGTTTTTTTCAATTGTATCTTTTAAAAGCTCTGTACTATTAGATAAAAAGCTTACTCCTTCAAGCCTGGATAACGTATTTTTGCCGGTCGCACTAAAAATAAGCATTGGCATAACAACAAATATCCCTAATAAAACTCCCATTGCAATATATTTTTTAGATAAAGACAATAGCTTTTTTTTATAAATAACAATTAAACATACAACAATAAGTGGAACAAAAACCTTCTCGCTTTGATACACGTATAAATTCAAGCTGAATAATAAAACAGAAAAAAGAATAAAAAAGGGTTTTTTTAAACCTTTTAAAAAAAATAATAAACCAAATACATTAAACGCTAACCCCATATTTGATTCAAATGCTACTCTTGAGAATTGAATATGCCATGGAGATATTGCCAATAATGCAGCCGCAACTATTGGAATTTCAAATTTCAAATTTCTAATTTCTAATGAGTTTTTCGAATTTTGGTTATTTGAATTTTTAATTTGTTTCGGATTTCGGATTTCGGATTTCGGATTTATAAACAATTCTTTCACCAAAAAATAAGTAGCAACAACAGTTAAAATTCCAAAAATTGCGGAAGGGAGACGAACAGCAAATACAGTCAAATCAAACAAAGCAATGAATGGAATCGTAAAATATGCATACAGCGCTGGCTTATAATCATCAAACGACCTTAAGATTACAGGTAAAAATTCTCCATATTCATCTTTTCCCGTCTGCATGATTGAATAGGCATTATATCCCAAAGCTACCTCATCCCAATCAGGAGATGGAGGAACAACTCCCAGGTTCCATAAACGTAAAATGGATGCAGCGCAAACGATAAAAAGTAAAAATATATATTCAGCTTTCTTTGTCATATCTCCTATTTTGTAAAAGCAACAAGAGAAGGTTTTCCATTCAATAAATAAAACGTCTTCAAAATCATAGCATCCCGTGGTACATTTGCTTCTGTATCTATGTATAGAATATCTTTATTCTGTTTGGGTAAATCTCGAATATTGTTAGCAAATCTGAATTGATCAAATCCTTTAACGTGAACAAATCCCAAGGCTTCTCTTTCGATGATTGCTTGTTCTCTAAATCTACCAGGATCATATTGCAAATAGAATAAAGCGTAAATATACGGCCTTCCTAAAGCTTCTGTAATATATACATTGTCATATTTATATCGATGATCTTTTATATATCCAATTGCTTCTTTATATCCGAATTGCCATTCCCCTGAATATACATACGGATAGTGAGCATAGTAACCGCGAAGATAATATATGAAATTAAAAAATAAAAATAAAATAGACAAAGCAAATATTAAATATTTAATCTGTATTCTTGATATTTGATTTTTGATATTTGATATCTTATTAAGAAAGACAAAAAATCCATACGCAGTGAATATCTGAAATGTAGGCAATGCTGATTCAATCCGCAATGCATGCGGCGTTTCTCGAGCTGTTGCGGCCGGACTTATACCGATAAGCATCCACAACGGCACAATCCACCAGTATCCAATTCTATGTCTAAAAAGAAATAGAATCCCAAGCATAAAAAACGGAAGATCCCAAAGATACATACTTCCTATTTCTTGTGTTGAAAATTTCGGATTACCGTCTCCGTTTATGAAAAGAAAGCCCGGCTTAAAATGATCAAAATAATGACTCATATATTCCGCTGTGTACGCAAATCGTCTATTATGTATAATTCTAGACCACAATGCATTTTGGTTATTTTCTATTTCCTGATTTGTCATAAGAATTGGCCTAATATCCGTAAATATATTTACCTCTTCGAATCGAAGACTTGCCAGAGGAGAAAACAAAAATCTTACTACTGGCAAAATCAAGAAAATTCCTATCAAAATACTTACAACAACCTGTTTTTTGTGTCTAAAAAGATGCTTGAGGAAAATTAAAGATAAAACTATCAAAAGAATTGGAGAAACTATTCTACCGGTATTAAATGTGTAGATTGATAAAACAAAACATATTACAGACAAAGGCAAAAACCACATTCTGTCTTGCACGCTTTTTAAAAAAAGCCAGACTCCAGTTACAATAAAAAAGGTGGAAACATTAGCCTCAAAAGCCGCGCGAGAAAGATTAATATGCCATGGACTGATAGCCAAAATAAACATCGAAAGTAAAGCAATCATATTAAATGGCTCTTCGTGTCTTTTAAATATCCTCTTTACCAAAAAGTAGGTAGCCACTACTGTCAAAGTCCCAAAGAAAGCTGATGGAAACCTGACGGCAAACTCATTCAACCCAAAAATCTTAATAGGAATAATATCTAGATAAGCATACACAGGAGGCTTAAAGTCGCCAAAAGATTCTAGGTAGTCAAGCGGAAGAAAACGCCCATGCTCATCTCTTCCGTCAATTCCCAAAGAATAAGCGTTGTATCCCCACGCCACCTCATCCCAAGTAAGTGATGGTGGATTTTGCCCTAAACCGTAAAATCTAAGAAAGGCAGCCAATAAAATTATTGACAATAGTATCAAGTATTTCTTTTTCATCTTTTATCTTCTTTTGCGTAATATCCCAAAATTGGCTCGCCTGATGGTAAAAAAATAGAATGATTTTTATCATCTAGTCGAGTATCATCAATATATATTGTATTTTGAGCAGCGTTGGAATAGTCGATTTTATCTACAAATTGGTAACGTCCAAAGCTTTTAACATAATAAAAGCCCTCAGATGTAGGAGGATAATAAACTGCTTCTTTCCTAAACTTTAGAGGATCATATTTTTCGTAAAATAAAAAATAAATATAAGGAAAGTTTTCAGGCCCCCGCATTACCACATTATAGCCTGGATAACTTTGTGTCAAGTAAACTGCCTCGCGATACCCATATCTCCAAAATCGAATTCTTTGAGTATTAAGGTGAACAAAATACGCATCTATAAAATAGATTACATTAAGAAAAAAGAGAAAGATTAATGCCGCCTTGGCAACAAAACTTCTGATTGATCTTTTTTTAAAAAATAATAAGATTTGATATGCCCCATAGGATGCAATAAGTACAAAAAGTGGCATTATTGTAAACAGACGAGTCGAATTAGGAGAATCCCGAGTTACTGCAGATGCTATGGGAGCAAGAAATAACCATGGTAAAAATACCATCAATGATTTTTCCCTATTCCAAAACAACAAAGAGAAACCAACAAAAAAAAGTAAAGCGTCAAATAAATAAAAATTGCCGAAGTATCCAAGATTATGAACTAACTTTTCTCCTCCTTTATCAAAAAGGAAACTTGGAGAAAAAGAGTTAAGATAATTTTGTCCAATTTGATAAAAACCTACTAAATATTTTGTATGTAAAATCCTTTCAAGAAACTTATTTTTATTTGCATTATCTCCTCTTAACTTTTCTGCTCTTTCATAGATTATATTTTTATCATTAAAAACTACAAGTGTTGATATTTTATTGCTTCCACCAACAGTTATAGAAAAATATGATGCTATAATAAAAAAAACAAAAATACCAGCTGTTATAAAAGATGATTTATTTTTTCTAATTGCCTTTCTAAAAATAATTACTAAAGATAAAACAAAAAAAGGAGTAAATATTATGTAATTATGTTGTGTAAAAAGAGTTAGTCCAAACAACAACGATGAAAATATAAGTATTTTTTCGTTTTTTTTATCACTTAATATATATTTTATGAAAGTAAGTAAACCTGCTAGAAAAATAGTTGTTGCTAAATTCACTTCATATGCGCCGCGTGAAAAATAAATACCCCAGGGAGATAAAGCGTAAAAAAAAGAAGATAAATAAGCAATTCCTCTTTTTTTAAAAAGTAATAAACCAATAAAGTAAATTAATAATACTCCAATAACTCCAGACAATGCGCTAACAAATCTAGTCGAAAATTCATTTAACCCAAATAAGGCTACTGGTATAGTTGTGATATACGAATATACAGGCAATTTCCAGTCCCCAAATGATTGAAGACTTAAAGGAAGAAACTTACCGTGTTCATCGCCTAAAGATCTTAAAAATGAAAATGAAGTATATCCTAATGCTGCCTCATCGGGATTGAGACTAGCTGGTATTGTGTCTAATTTGTAAACTCGAAGAATTAAAGCTAATAAAATAATTAACAATAAAATTAATTTACTATCAAAAAAAATTTTCATACTTCTACTTTTTATACCATCCCTCTGTTGAGTTATAGATTTCGCTTGGGTTTATAAACACCCAGCCGCTCTGTTTTAACTCAGCGCTTTTTGAACTATCTAAATTGAGGACTTGATAACCCGTTTTATCTCCAGAGATGACAGGATGTTGAAACTCTGCCCCGCTGGTTGCGATCACTATTCCAATTTTTAGTCCTTTATCATCTATTTTCCCATGTTCGTTTAGAAACAAAACCAAAGGCAAACTTATGCTTCCTGTTCCATTGAGAAAATCGTATACTGCAAATTTTTTAGTCGGATACTTTTCTATAAGTTGTCCTCTCCAGCTAGCTGCACGTTTTGCCGTATAATTTGTTGCCCCCCAAATATCTTTGATACTTAATATCATACTTCCTGCCAAAATTATGACAAGTGACATAATCCCTATCACCTTTTTATACCTAAAAACATTTTGTATTGCTATGCCTGTTAGGAGAAAAATGAATGGGTGGAGAAAGATTAAGAAACTATCAAAAAGCGGTGTGCGTATATACCTTAAAATCGCTATCATTGCCATAGTGCTTGATATAATTACTAACCATTCTCTGGTAATTGTTCTTTTTACTAGCATTTTGCCTATGGTAATTATAAGCAAAATAATTATCCCATAGCTGATTATAATAGATCCGCCGGTAATCCGTGCCCAAGACAACGGAATAAAATATCCTAAAAACGTAAGCCATCTTCGACCAAGCACTTCATAGGAAACTTTCGCTTGATCACTGGAGAAATACGTCGCCATACTCAATGTGTTGTAGAAATTATTTTGAGAGTCAGCAATTAAAACAGGAATCCATGGAATAAAAAGTCCTATAAAAACCAGCATTATTCCAATTTTTAATGGAACACGTCCCAAGATAAAAGTAAATAGAATAAACGGCGCCAGAGCTACCGCCTGGATGTGTATAGCAGATGCAACGCCAATACATAAACTCTGGAAGAATACGTATCTCAACTTTTTTTGCTGAAGATATCTCAGGGCGGCTATTACTGAAAGAGTGGAAAAAATAATTATTGGAGTTTGGTTTGTAAGATTTGTCGATTGAGCTACCTGTGCCGTAGATACTGCCATAATGAGTCCAACCATAAGACCAAATTTTTTATCAACCATCTCTTTTCCAAGAATTATCATAAGAAGCACTGATACTGTGGTCAAAAACGTTAAAAAAACCCATGGAGCAATAAGAGAAAACGGGTATATAATCGTTCCAAGCATTACTAACCAATACCATTCTCCACCTGTCTGGAATGGACCGCCTGATGAAAAAGGACCAAGGAGCGGAAGTTGAAAAGTTTCTACTGAATATCGCGCTAAAATTGCGAATTGCGCTTGATCATAAGCCAAGCCCCAACGATCTTCATATTGGTAGAAACGAAAAAATGCCGAAAGTGCAAAAATAAGAAAAACGCCGACTAAAAACCAATTTTTTTTCAAAAACAGTTTTAATTTTTTCATTTTTTTTATTCAGATACTGCTAGTTCTTTTACGGTTAACGCCCCATATCTAAACTTACTTTGTTCTGTTCCCCATTTACTCACTGTTTCTCTCAGCCAATTCTCTTGAAATGCTTTACTGCTTGGATCATCTTGTATGGCCACGAAGAGTTTCTCTGCTTTTTCTGGAACAGGCAAGTATCCATATTTTTTCTCCCCATGATACCAAAATAAATATTCCCATCCTTCTTGAGACCAATATGGAATAGTATATGCTTGAAAAGAAAAGGGTTTCCTCTCTGCTTTTTCATATATTTTATCTATTACGATTAATTGGTCTATAAATTTAAACTCAAGTTGAGTTGATTGAAAAAAAATATTCTTGTTCTTGGGAATTGACACATGCCAAGCATATACGTTAATTCCAATTATCAAGAATAGAGTTATAATTCCAAAAATTTTTGTTTTTTTCCATATATTATCCATAATAAAAGCAGCTGTTATTATAGAACTACCTACCAAATATACAAAAAAATGCTCTAATACATGATGTCTTAATAGCATCAATAGTACAACGGGTACTAATAACCATAGCAATAATAGGGTAATTGATTGTTTGTATTTCTTTATATATCTAGCTAAAAATACAACACCAAAAATACCTATAAAAGAAGAAGCTATTGGCAGGAACGGAATAACGAAACTAGAGAAAGCAGAATTGAATCCAACAAAACTAGATACCATAGATTCTGAATAAGGGGTATAGTAACCAGAGCCTCCAGCAATAAGCTTTAACGCGCTTCTGCTAATTAAAAAATCATGGCGTAGATCAAATAATAAATAATTTCCTAACGACCCTATAATAGAAATTAATAAGCTTATTAAGCTTAATATTTTATGCTTTCTAAATTCTCTATTAAAAAAAAGAATTATTGCCAAGGTTATCACGCCATAAAAAAGGTAATTTAAAACTTCTGAATCACCAAGCAAAAAGAATACTATGCTTGCACCTACTAAGCTTAACGAATTACCTCTCAAGAATCTGTAAATTAATAAAAAATAGAGTACCGATAAGGGAATTGACAATGGGGGATTCGATAGCCATCGTGCATAAACAATCGCCCCAAACGAAATTGTAAATAATATTGCGCAAAATATTCCGACACGCCTGTTAAATAATTCTTTACCTAAATAATATATTAAAAAAACAGTCAAACTATTGATAACAATAAAAAACAAAGATGCATAAACAGGATTCCCTTTACTGCTCAAAAAGGGAACAGCTGCAAGGTAGTAATAAATTGGTCCATGAAAAATACCAGCAATATCTGTCTTGGACCCTATTAATGTAAAATCATGATTAACTACAATATTTTTAACTACTAAAAAATCTCTTCCTTGCTCTGGACCAAAAAAAAGATTTTGTGGAATTAGATAAAATCTTAAATATACTGCGACCAAAAATAATAGAATGAGAAAGACACAAGTCGTCAGCGGAACTTTAGTTAAAAACTTGGATAGAGAATGAGCAAATTCCATAATTTAATCTGTAAATCGATATTTCAATAACGTCCAAAACGCAATCGCTCCATCGTGAAATGTTCTAAGCTTCTTTCCCTCTTTGTACCCTCTCGGATTTGTGCTTATCGAAACTTCTTTTATCTTAATGCCTTTTTTTAACAACTTTGCAGTTATTTCTGCTTCAAACTCAAAGCTTTTTGAGCGGAGAGTAAAATTTTGTACTATTTTGCGGGGAATAATCTTGTAGCATGTTTCCATGTCTGTAAGCCATTGCCCATACAAAACGCTTGTGATAAAACTAAGCAGTCTATTTCCTAAATAATGCAGAAGGAAACGGGGAGTTCTTTCATCTTTTGATAGGTTTGGCAAACGCCGCAACCTGGTTCCATAAACCACCTCCGCATTATCATTTCGGATAGATTCAATAAGCATTGGAATATCTTTTGGATTGTATTCCAGATCCGCGTCTTGAATGAGAATATAATCACCGGTTGCGTGTTTTATCCCAGTCCTAACAGCAACTCCTTTACCAAGATTTTTCGGATGACGAAAAAACTTGAAACTTTGAACTTTGAAACCATCGGCTTGAGCTCGGGCCGAAGGCTTTGAACTCTGAAATTCCGATGCAGTAGCATCTGTTGATCCATCATCCACTACAATAATTTCTTTCTCAACGCCGGGAATTTCAAGAGCTTTTACCCTATTTAATACCTCAAGGATTGTGTTCTCCTCGTTAAAAACAGGAATAATAATTGATAATTTCATTTACTTTTTTTGAAAATAAATTGTTCGTCTGTATGATAAGTTAACACATAATCACTGTCTTTCTTTAACTTTCCAATTATACTCTCTATTTTTTGTTCTGTGCCTATAAAATTATTTGGATTTTGTCCCCCTCTATTGTCAATAAGTATATACTCTGGATTGTAATTTTCATATTGATAGTCCAGTAGAAATACTTTTTGATGTGTAAATCGCGTAGCAAGACTGCTCTGGGTCATCACGCTTTTATCCTTTGGTACCTTAGCCAAAATAGGATCTAAGAATTTGAAATTTTTTGTGTGTTCGTAAAAAGCTTTGTTCAAAGCCAGCAAAAATGGTCCGTGTAAAACAAATCTAAATAAAAAAATCGCGTTAAAAATAATTAAAATAGCAAGAATTGTTATATATTTCTTTTTAAGACTAAGTCTTTCTAAAATAAATCGCAAGCCATACACCGATGATACAGCAAGAATTACCCCCGACTGAGCATTATAGTGAAGACCAAGACCCCACCTTGTTTCAAAATATAGCGGTATAAAACGCATAGCGTAATCTTGAAATATCGCTGTCCAAAATTGCCAGGCAAAAACAGGAAGAAATGAAAAGCTTAAGAAACTAAAAAATAATGTCTCACGTTTCAATGGATGGTCTACTAACGCATAAGCTTTTCCAAATAAATCCTCTGGAAACAATGGGCTATAAAGATAAACCCCTTTTAAAAAATAAGGAAGAATTATATTGAAAGATACAAGACCCCACACGAAAGAAAGAAGAATAGTTGCTATACTGATTTTTCTCCAATCTTTTCTTAAAAAAAATATTGCCGCACCAATTCCGATCCCCAAGGCAAATGTAGTTTCCTTATGTCCGAGAGTCATTAAGAGAAATAAAAAGTAAAGAATTTTTTTATTTTTAACATATGCCCATATTGTTGCCATTAAAGGTAAAGCCATAATAGTTAATTCATGAAATTCTGTAATAACCGCGTTTTGTAATCCCACAAACAAAAAATAACTTACTAGTATACTCAAGGACAACAATTTATTCTTCAAAACATGTTTGGCAAGATCGTACAATAAATAACCACTCAATCCCACCATGACAGCTTGCGCAATAAGTATAACTTCGCTTCTATCTGTAATCCAATACAAAGGAGATAGCAGGAAAACACTAGGGGTTACATGATCTCCAAACACGTTTATTTTCCCAAGAACAAAATGGTCAATTATGGGCTCTTTAAAACGGGATATGCTCCACAATGCCTGGTCATATTTACCAAAATCAATATATGAAACTTCATATTGCCAATATCTATTTAAAGACACCAGAATACCTGCTGCAATAAATAATGCGCACAGCGCAATTACAGCATAATTAGAATATCTCTCCTCAAACAATTCCAATGCTGAATCTAAGTGTCTTCCTATTGCTTTCATACTACAAAATGCGACATGACGTCCCTATCGCTTATCTTGATATTTCTTTGCACTACCTTTCTACTGGCTAATACTTTAGGAATGTTTATAAATGCCCTGACAAAACCAACATAAAATGCCCAATCCCTTAGAATTAGCATTTTTAACAAATGGTAAGGAAGCCATAGAACATGAGAGAAAAGAATGCTCAAATCCGACACATTGATCCATACAAAAAGAAACTGGTTTCTGTAGGCAATAGTCTTTACTCTAAATGTTGAATATGTATTTTTAATTGCACCTTCTTCGTGCCGATGGACAACAATACTTTTCTGATCAAAAAGTATCTTGTAACCAAATTTTAGCGCTCGATAAGAAATATCTATATCTTCCCAGTAAAAAGGATTATATAAAGAATTAAAACCTCCTAATTTTTGCCATAAATTTTTTCTAAATGCGCCACTACCGCCTGCTACCCAAAGAGTGTTTGTCTTATCTACCTCTCCTCGTGAATGAGCTAAAAATCCTTTGTCCCATTTTCCTAGCCCTCGGCCCCGAAAAACTTCCTTCTCTTTTTCAATACTTTTATCCATGCATCCTACTGCAAATACATTTTCATCTTCAAAATGCGAAACAAGGGGGATTAAAAAGTTATTTTCTGGCCTAACATCGGTGTTTAGCAAAACAATAATTCCACCCCCAGATTCCTTAACTCCTCGATTAACTGTTGACGCAAAACCTAGATTTTTCTCATTCTTGAGATATTTAATAATTATTTTTTCAGCCAAGGGCTGATCCCCCTTTGGCGGAGATTTTTGTCCTGAGCTTTGTCGAAGGATTGATTTTTGATTTTTGATTTCTTCTATGGAGTTGTCTTCAGAACAATCATCTACTATAATGATTTCAATCTCAGAAGTTCTATATTCTAAATAGTATTCTGCTGCTTCAAAAACTTTTGGCAGATTTTTTTTCAAAAGGGCTGCTCCGTTATAGTTTGGGATAATAATGCTTATATTCATAACAATCTTGTACTAAACTCTACTATACGTTTTCCGGAGGGTACAACTATACCTCTAAAATTATAATTTGTTCTAAAAATTTTAGTTTCCACGCCATCAATCTTTGCACGCCAAGAGGAATAATAATTATCAACTAAGACCAAAAAACCGTCTTTATCGCTTTCCGTATCAATCGTTATTCTATTTTCTTCATAATTAACGATCTTTACCTTGCATTTTGCACACCCCAGGGGTGAAATTGTAACTGCTGCGCCTGAGGAATCCTCAACTATTGCAGTTTTTGCTGGATCAAAATTTTCCTCAAACATTCTTCTTATTACACTATTTCTGTCGTCAGTAAACTCTACTTGTTCAACAAAAAATGCTCGTGGCATTGCATTTTTATTCTCGTATACTCTCGTTTCACCCTCCTGAAAAACTTTTGCTAGCTTGGATGATTCTAAGTCTGTAAGGCTTAAAACATACTTTACTCCCAACAAATCAATAATTTTTGACTCGAAGTTTTGGGGCGTTATGATTCGATTAAATCCAAACGGCGGAGAAATATCTGGACTTCCTCTCTCAGACGCTGCAACAAGCTCTCCATAACGCCTAAGATACAGAGGGTCATACCCATCAACGCTTTGCAAACGATAGAATACAGAAAAATTAGGAGGGAAGATACGCTTATCAGTCGACATAATTCTAAACTGACCTTCCTGCTCTTGTAAGAAAGAAATAGTTTTTGTTGAGGGAAATAAATATTCTTCTTGGGTAAAAGGCGTAAATTTAAAAGCAAAGCGTAACAAATCAAAAATTGTAATGATAAGAAAACTAGCTAACAAAATGATTTTAATCCACCTTGCTCGCCTCGCGAAGTGGGCCGGCAGACGGATCATTTTACTTTTATAAATGAATGTTACGAATATTAAAAACGAAGTTGCAAATAGAACAGCTGATGGTAAAATCAGATTATTCTTAGCAACGGCCAAATTTTCTGAAGAAACTTTAATTAAATCATTACCGAATATAACAAAACCCCAAAGCCCACCAAGAATAAAAGTAACAAAAATCAATGGATATAAAATTTCCTTTTTTCGAACTCGGATAAAATAATCAAATCCAAACGCAGCTAAAACAGCCAGGGAAAAATCTGCTATAAATAACAATCTTGTAGGTTGAGACGTTAATAAAAACGGAATATTTAATTGATATGGTAATTTAGCAAGAATTGTCGGGAGTGAAAATATTAAAGATAAAAAAAATATCGTTCCAAAGAATAGTGTCTTTTTATCATGTCTAAAAAACAACGCAAACACTGCCATTAAAAACGGGAGTATGCCCACGTACCCCACAAGCTCTCCATAGTTCCACGCCCCCCAGTAATTGAGAGTTGTTGGGTTTCCGAAAAAATCAGGTGCGATAAATTGAATCAAATGATGCCATGGCACAAACCACCCCTCGCTTTGCCATCCAACTTGGTCAACTTCCCTAGCGCTGTGCAAAATGAATTGAAGAGTCGGTAGCCACTGGACCGAAGTAAAAATCAAGAATAATGAATTAAGAATTAAGAATAGTAACAGCATCTTTTTAGACATTCCAAGTTGTACCCATCTTGCTATAAAATAAACCAGTACCAATGCAAAAAGATAAAAGAATATCTGTAGATGGCCTGCAAAAAATGAAGAAACTAATGAAAAGACAAAAACAAATCCCCATTTTAATAAGTTTTTATTTTTGAATTGTTCTTCGACGTTGCTCAGGATGGTGAGCTTGTCGAACCATATTTTTGATTTTTCAGTAAAGTAAAGAAAAATTTTATCTATAGAAAGCAGTGCCAAAGGTAACCATAGTGCCACGTGTGGTATCGTTCCCCATTCCATCCAGGCAATAAAAAAACCAGAAAAGGAAAACCCGAGAGCACCCAGCAAACTTGCCCATTTATTTATTTTTAAATTATTAAGGTAATAATACAAAAACAACCCGCCAAGAAGTGGTCCCAAAATAATCAGTATGATCCATGCAGTGTTAAAAGGAAAAAAGATAAATAGAATATTGAGAGGATACAAAGCTGCCGACTGCATATTTCCCAAAAGGGGCGTACCGGAAAAACTATATGGATTCCAAAACGGAAGATCAAATTTCTTTTCGAGCGAGACCACCAGCTCTCTCCAAGGATATTGTTGTCTAACCGGATCTGTAATCAGTGAATTTTTAAAAGGAATACCGTTTGGATACCCTTCTGAATAAACATCCCTGAAAGGATGATACAATCCAACGATTGTATCTGATGGAATAGGGAGTCGTCCTTGAAAAATGAAAGAACTGAAGAAAAATAAAACAATTGCAGTAAACAAAACAATAGGAAGAAATCTAAATCTCATTTTATGAAATAATCTCTCTCAATTCCCTGCAAAATCTGTCTTTGTTAAAAAGAACTGCTCTTTGTATAGCCTGTGAGGATATTTTTTCCAGCAAATCTGATTTTTTAATTAACAAATCTGTTTTTTCCATCAATTCCTCCTTTGTATTCCACAAAAAACCACTCTTGCCATCAACAACAATCTCTTTTTGTCCACCTGAGTTTATTACAACCGGCGCGGCACCTGCGCCCATCGCCTCAACTGTTGAAATGCCAAAATGTTCCGCTCTTTCTGGATGCTTCTTCAAATCTTCTCCAAATCCAGCCGCGTGCCAATAAATCTTCGCTTTTTGATAAATTTTGGAAATTTCATTTCTGTCTAAATTCTTAAGTATTTTTATCGGATACCCTTTTATAGATCTCTCAAGCTTAATAACGTCCTCCATATCCTCTTCTCTATAACTTATCACCAAGATAAATTCCCAACCAGCCAGTCCTTTGTCCATCATTTTTTTGAAGACGTTAATCATAAAATCTTGTTTTTTGAAACTTTCTCCCTCAGGTATTTTTCCAAACCTTCCAACCGTTAATATCAAATTTTCTTTGTGCTCACTTTTTAATTTACTGTTCTTTGTCTCAATATCGCAGGCTGGATACAAAACAACACTTACTTTTCCAAAACTTCTGTCTATAAATTTTTTGGTAAATTTAGAATTACAAATAATCTTGCTGACAAATGCCAATTTTATTTTTGTAGACACACTCTTTCCATCTACCCACTCAACCGGAAATTGAAAATGCACAATTACCTTTTTAGGAAAAATTACAGGAATACTTCCATCACTTAGGAAAAAAATAATATCGTATTTTTTGCTTGCCGCAATACGGGAGAAAAAAGAGACTTTTTTTGAGAAAATATTTTTTGATAATTTTACCCTTGATAAATCAATTCCAAATCTGCTTCCGGCCTTTTTAAATATCTCACCATCACTATCCCAAAATACGTCAACCACATTGTCTTCCGACAAATAGGAGGCGGCAGTCAACATGTATTTTTCACCGCCCCCCAAGGTATCAAGATATGGATCAAAAATTCCAATCCTCACTAAGTTATTCTATCAAGTCTTGCTTTATTTGCAAAGTTATGATATTGTAAAACTGTGAACTCATTGGGACAAGGACCGGAGATCAATCCAATTATACTTTTTGGCATATTCTTTTGGTCAATATTTTGGAAAGGATTAGCTTTGTGGCACTCTGCAAAATTTAATCAGAGAAATTGGTTTATCGCAATGCTAGTTGTCAATATAGCTGGAATACTCGAGATTATTTATCTATTTCGCTTTGCCAAAGAAAGAATGACCATCAAAAATCTTATAAGTCTTATAAAAGGCGGTTTAAAGGTATAATTTAACTATCTTCCTTTTAAATCTCCTTCTGAAAATCCGAAGTGGTGTCCTATCTCATGGATTAAGGTTGCTCTAATTTGTATTCTTATCTCCTGATCATTTCTGGCAACTTTCTCAATTGAGTTTTTGAAAATTGTTATCTTATCGGGTAAAACTCCCGAATAGTTGCTTCTTTTTGCCTGAGGAACCCCTTCATATAATCCAAAAAGGAGAGTCTGTGGATGAAGCCTAAGCTTTTGAAGCTTTTCAGCTGTCGGCTCCTCTTCTACGGTTACCGCGACATTATTTAGTTTTGATAAAAATTCTGAAGGCAGAGAATCAATTGCCTCTGTAACCAGCTTTCTAAACCTCTCGTCATCCATAAAAGTATTGTACCAAATTTAATAGTTCTTCTTGACAACTTCCAGACCTTATGCAATATTAAATTTAATGGATAATCTTAACCAACAGGCTCCAGAATCAACTTCCAAACAACAACAACCGATATCTTCTTCACAAACTCTATTCCATCCAAAAACATTCCATATTTTGCTTGCTATAACTATCGTTATTATTCTAGGACTAACGATTTTTCTATTATCGACCATCTCTCAATCCTCACCAACTCCAGTTCTTCCCATAATTAATCAACCCTCTCCAACTACTCAATCTTTTACTTTTCAGAAGATCTTAGAAGAAAATTGTGTTCATGATAACGCTGTATCTGGAAAAATTTCGACCGAAAAATTACCTTTAATCATAAACACCGAAATCGTGAACGCTGCTGAACTATCATGTAGCAGTACTGGCGAACTTAATACTTGGTACGCGCACAAAGATTCTGATTTTTTTATCTTCGACGACAGCTCAAAGGAACTAGGTCATGGAGGAATCTCATACTTCGAACCGTACGGAGAAGGAACTACAGACCAAAACGGACTCAGATATTATGTCTATCTCCAATTTGGAGAAGGCCCCTTGCCTATAGGCGAAACTTCCGTCAATGTACGCGCCATAAAAGAATTAAAAATTAGCAGTGACGAAATTACTTATGTAAGCACAACCGAACAAGTAATTGAAGGCGATGATCCACGATTAGTTAATCTACTTAATCAATATTCTATTCTTTCTGAAAGCTATCCTGGACAAAAAGAAATATCAGATTACGAAATGGCAGAGGAAGCAATTTCAGCACAATTTTTTGGAAACTTTGATAATCTTAAAAGCCCCGAAAAAGAAAAAATCGAAAAAATGAAACAGCTTTTAAGTGCTTTCTCAGAAAAGTAGGATTTTAGAATCAGACAAAAATAATTTTACATGAACTATTATAAGAGGCTATATTCGAACTCAACAACTGATTCACCTTTGGGAACAATGACAGAGCGAAAGGAATAATCTGCCCTATATATTTTAGAACTATCGCCATTAACCGTTGCCTTCCATCCTGGATAATGGTTATCGGAGAGGAATAAAAGTGCTGGGCTATTGGTTATGGCCTCAATAACAATTTTATTTGGAGTATAAGAAACTATCTTAGCAGATCCTGTAGGCTGCTCTTCAACTTTCAAATTAGGATCTTCTTCAAGAATTAAGACATTTCGAAAATCAAAATCATCACTATAAAATCTTTTGATTATTTCTCTGTCCTGACCAATTACATCATAATCGAAAAAAAGAGCGGCTCTTGGAAAGGAAAGATTGTTTTTAAATAACTGAAACTTATCATCTTCGTAAACCAGTGAAAATCTTTCCTTGTCTTCCCAAACCGGATATGCCCACGACTGATTCGTATCCGCTATTGGATGAAAAATTAAAGATACACCTAAAAGATCTAAAACCCTATCTGTGTATTTTCCTAAGCGTTCAAGCTTAACAACCGACCTTTCCCCTTCGGTAAACTCTCCGCTTCCTGCAGAACGAATAAATTCTCCATATCGCCCTATATATAAAGGGTCATATCCTTCCAAAGATTGAAAACCATAATAAGTGGTCACTTCAGCTCCAAGATTGCCATAAATACGACCATCTCCAATATTTTTTTGAATGCCATTAATAACCGGTAGATCAGCAAATACCAAATCTTTTGGATCAAAAGGCATCCATTTTGAAGCGAAACGAAGACTGTCAAATAACGAAAGAAGCAAAAAATAAACAATAAGAAGTATAATAAACCTTTTCTCTTTTAAGGCTAAAGCTACAAAAAAAACCGCACCGAGAAATAACATCGTTGGCAAGACAAAATTTCTTTTCGCAACAATCAACCACTCATCCGGATATACGTTGCCAAAAAACAACAAACCCCACACAAGCGCAAAAAATATTCCTATTACACCAAAAAGTATAGCTAGCTCTCTAACCTTCTTTACCCTGAGCGCAGTCGAAGGGCCAACCTTCCTAATTAACCGATCAAACCCAAACCCCGCAAGTACAGCGACTGAAAAACTAAAAAGTACTATAATTCTAGAAAGCGCGCTGGTTGAAATAACAGGGATCTTAAGGGAAATAATAAATTGCGAAATTGGACTATTTGCAGCAAGAATAAGTGAAACAAAACCAAGGACTGCAAAAAAGACTACCGTTTTTGTTCTTACTTTAAAAATCGCAATGACTGCCAAAGTAAATGGCAAAACACCAATGAACGATGCCCATTCCGCATAATGGCCAAACCAATCATTTCGAGTGACAGGATTGCCAAAAAAATCTGGGGCGACAAATGTAATAAGATACTCAAGAGGAATCGCTTCGCTTATCTGAAAGATTTCACTCCGGATAGCATGAAGATAAAACTGAATCGAAGGAATAATCTGAGGCAAAGACAAAACGAGTCCTAAAATAACAGCAAGTGTTATGTAGAAAATATTTAGTATATTACGAGCTATTAGCCCCTTAAAAACTATATAAGCAATTATAGTCCCAATAAAATAAAAACTTATCTGAAAATGCCCGCTAAAAAACGAAAACGGAATAGCTAAAGACAAAACCAATAAAAATATAAATTTCTTGGTTTTAAAATACTTCTCAACGGCAAAAAGGGCAAGCGGTAAATATAAAATTGAATATGCCAACGTTCCATACGCCATCCAAACAACAATAAATCCAGAGAACATAAAGGAAATGCTGCTTATGAGTGTTCCTACCCTACCCACCCCAATCTCTCTAACAAATAGATAAGTAAATATTCCAGCCAACAAAGGCTGCAGAAGTACTAATATGCTCCAGGCATCGACGAGTGAAAAAATGAAAAATAATAAATTAAACGGCGTTAAAACTGCTGACTGAAAATTAGCAAGATGAGGGTTTCCTGAAAAATTATATGGGTTCCACAGAGGAAGCTCTCCACCTTTTAAGGTTTCTACTGTAAACTTTTTCCACGGATAGATCTGATCAACAATATCCGGCATTGCTCCATTTTTTACAGGTCCCCAAAACTCTTGATAATGACTCCAAGGCGTAAAGTGATTTACTTGATAAGTAGAAGGATAAGGAACCTTCCCTTGCAGAAAATAAGGAAAACTGAAGGTAAACCAAAGTGTTAAGATAAACAAAAATGGCCAATGCTTTAGAAGAAAATTTTTAATTTTAATTTGTAGTTTTGACTTTTGCATTTTGCGTTTTGATTTTATTTTGCATCTCCCATAACCTTGCATACGTTACAAATATACTGAAGGACTGATAAATACTTTCTATTATCCCGACTGCTCCCGCTTTCCATCCTTTTTGTCTTATAAAATAATCAAAAAAAGCGGTAACCATAACTCTAGCGAGTCTCCACCAGGTAACATTCGGGTGTCCTGCTCTAAACCTCAACTCTGCTTCAACTCTTGACCAATCTATAGTCTTATTAAGCATCGAAGTTAAATCTCTATGAGTATAATGTACCAAAAAACCGTCCAATTCTCCTGCCTCCCCTTCAAATATCGGACTTTCATGAAGTCTGCCTTTCCACCCCTTCAAAACGCCTCTTTTAAACAACCTTTCCAATTTTTCAATATGAGGCCACTCGTGGTTTCCCAAATAAAAATTCTTTCTTTTCAAATAATAGGCGCTCATGCCTTTGAATCGGTCTTGCATTTTAGTCAAATTGCTAACTTCCTCCCTTAATTTACTACTTACTCTTTCATCCGCGTCAACATACAATATCCAATCTCCTTTTGCTTTATCGAGCCCGAAGTTTCTAAGCTTGGAAAAGTCGTTTGTTTCAAGTGAGTAAACCTTTGCTCCAAATCTATGTGCAATTTCAACTGTTCTATCCTCTGATCCACTGTCAACAACAATTTTTTCACTGCAGAATCTCAAGGAATCCAAGCAGTCCGCAATCATTTCCTCTTCATTTTTTGCAATAATTATCGCTGATATCTTATTCATATTTTATAACTTCCCCTACCAAATCTGGCTAAATAAAAATCCAAGATTCCTCTTTTTTGCCATGGGCGGCCCCAAGCTAGTATTGAAGCACTTTCTTTAAGAAGGGCAAGTTTTGATCGTAAAGGTGCGTATCGAAATCCAAACAGCATTCTGTTTCGTGTTATATAGTAGTCCTGAAGACTAGAGCCCAAACCTGTTGATTCTGCGTTTTTATGCCATAAGTACGCTTTTGGGCTGTACAAAATACTATATCCCGACCGTTTTACTCTCTCGCAAAAATCGCTATCTTCGTAATACAAAAAATACATCTCATCAAATAAACCTGCCTTTTCAAACACTTCTCTTTTAACCAGCATACAAGCACCGCTTGCAAAATCTGCTCTTTGTATTTGCTCATATTGTCCTTTATCAACTTCATCCACTCCCCTATGATAATTTATCACGTTATCCCAGTCCGTAATACCGCCTGCGTACCATATCACCTTTCCCAAATCATGCTTTTTGTATCTGTCTTTATGAAATTCATGCCCTTTTGCAAAATACATTTTTGGCACAACAATCCCTATATTTCTATCCATCTGCGCAGTATGCAATAATTCTTCAACTAGCATCTTATCAACAATCGTATCGTTGTTAAGAATCAAAACATAATCTGCTTCCAAATTCATAGCCTCTCTGATCGCAACATTATGCCCTCCAGAGAAACCTAAGTTTTCCTCGTTTCTTATAATTTTTTCCTCGTGAACTTTGAACTTTGAATTTTGAACTTTGAACTTTTCTTTTGAGGCGTTATCAATAATCACAACGGTCGTCTTAAAATTCTTCGATATCATCTTTTCTAACGAGTTAAGACACTCTATGGTACTAGCTGAATTATTAAAGTTGATAATAGAAATAAAAACATGCTTCATGCAGATATCTTTCTATGTAGTATTTTTCTTTTGAATTTATAAGCAGCTTTTTTAAGAGGATTTTTTGCCATTTCCATCATTGAGCTTAAAAACCAATACTTAAATTCTTGCGTAATCTTACTAAATTCCTTGTAAATATCTTCAAGAAACGCTGGGCTATTGTGCCTTCTAAACCCCTGCCTTTCCCAAACTTTTGCGAATACTATTTCTGCGTAAAACGCCTGAAGAATGCTCAAAACCAACCCATGAAGTCCATCTTTGTATCCTTTTTGAGCAAAAAAAGTTTTCAAAAAATCACTCGCAGGCATTCTTACAGCGTCTATCCATACCAACTGTCCGCCCTTTGATAGAATATTCTCAACTTCGCTTTCTGTATAAATTTTGTCCATTTTATAAATATACTGTGATATGCTCGTATAATTTATATGATCAAGTGGGTTTTTAAGCTGTTCTGTTTTTCCATCAACAGATAAATACTCATGGACGTGTTTCTCCGGAAACTTTCCCTTACCGTTTCTAAACAATCTTAATTGATAATCAGGCCACCAGATTGAATTTTGTATCCATTTGCCAAAAATAATGTTTCTTCTGGGAATCCAGTAACCGACTGGGTTGGAATTTTCTATTTTTTCTCTTATCTCCTTACCAAGTTCCGCTGTTACTCTCTCATCTGCATCAAGACTTAATATCCAATCTCCGGTTGCTCTTAAAAATCCGTAATTTTTATTGACATTGAGCATTAGGTTATTTTTTCGGATAAATACTTTATTTGTATATCTCTTGGCTATATACGACGTTTTATCCGAGGAAGAATTGTCTACGAATATTATTTCAGAAGCCAAATTTTTAATAGAATCAAGACAGTCTTTGATTTTTTCTTCCTCATTATATGCAGATATAACTACAGAGATCTTAGTCATAAATTTAACCTAAGGCTTATTTTATCATTTTTTAAATTGCTTTAATACAAAACGTACGTCTACTCTTATCTCGTCTTTTGCTAAATAGTAAAGTATGCCTATGTATATAATTACAGCTACAAAAACCGTCATAAAAAAAGTAAAAATATTATTAGCAGTAGAGGAGCTGACGAAATACAACACAACTCCCATTACTGCGCTTGCAAAAAAAGGTTTTCTCACTGCTTTTATAACATCGAATTCTATATAACGTCTCGAAACATAGACTACAGCTGCTACTGAGGTTGAGATAAGAGCAGCTGCAAAGGATACACCGTTAAACCCATACAATATGACAAACAAAGGAGTGAGTATCCATGTTGCCGCAGTCCAAAATATCATAAAAAATAGCGTAATTTTTATTTTACCTATTGCATTCAGCGCATTGGTAATCGGAGTCGAGATAGATGACAAGAATGCGTCGAAGGAAAACAATGATAACGAAAGCAACGCGGGCGACCACTTCTCATAACGGGGAATTAACTCGATAATATAAGGAGCAAGAATCACCAATGCTATAAGGGATGGAAAAATAACGGCAGTCCCAACAAATAAAGATTTTTCTATACCAAGCCGCAGTAAATTCTTCTCCGACTGAAGTCTTGAAAAAGAAGGAAACGTTATTCTGATTACGTTGTCCATTATAAGCCTCAACGGAGTTAATGCCCACTTTTTTGCGAAGCCAATGTAGCCTACCTCAGCAAGAGGTAATACTTTCCCTAGATAGACTGGGATTAAATCATCTTTAACAAGGGCTAAAACGCTATTTGCCTGAAAGGGTATACCAAAAGATAGTAGTCTTTTTGCCACACTTCTTGAAAATCCAAAAGACACTTTCCATGGCTGGATAAAATAAATAACTGCCAGACCTGAAACTCCACGGCCAAGAACCGCATAGGTAAAACTGCTTATCCCAAAGCCAGAAACAGCCAAAACAACTGCCGTCACGTTAAAAACAAGCGTTTCAACAATTTGCGGAATTACGAGCTTGTCAAATCTTAAACTTCTCTCCAAAATAATCGAGGGGATTGTCTTAAGAGAGGACATAAAAAAAGAAATAACTAAAGCCTGAAATAAAAGTACACCCTGTGAATCCAAGTTGTAAAATTTGCCAATTTGACCCGATGCCAACAACGCGATTATTACAAGCGTTCCAATCAATATTTGCTGGATGGTAAAGGTAGTTCTTAGATCATCTTCCGTAACTTGCTCTTTTTTTTGTATAAGAGCAGCAGCAAGACCAATGTCTGAAAAATAAGATAGAAATGCTATGATCGCAGAAACTACAAAAAATACGCCAAAAACACTAGGCTGTAGAAATACGCTAAGAATAAAGCTTGCAGCAAGACTTACGATCTGGATTACAAAAGTTCGAGATACAAGAGCAAAGACGCCTTTAACGGATCTTTGAGCAACAGCTGACATTTCAATTTCTTGCATAATGAAGCCCCCACCACAAAGCAAAACTTTCTTTAATAGCTCGCAAAATTACTCTTAAATTTCCCCCACTTTGGTTTCCAAACAGTCTTGGATAATGGGTAACTTCAACCTCCGCAATCCTAAGCCCTTTATTCCTTGCTTTAGCTAAAATTTCTGTAGTAATCATTGCTCCTTCAGATTTTAGGGGTGAAATTTTTTCGATAGCGCTTTTTCTAAATAATTTAAAACCGCAGTCTATGTCTGTAAAATAAAATCTGAAAAAAATAAAATCCCAAATTTTAAGAAGATTCATAAGAATTCTTCGAGTTGGATGATCACGCCTTTTTTTTCTAAAACCAATTACGATGTCTGCATTTTTAATCTTTGCGGTAAATTTGTCTATTTCTGAAAAGTCAAATTGACCATCCCCGTCATTAAAAATGATTAGATCATATGATGAATTATTAAATCCCTCACGAAGAGCCGCGCCGTAACCCCTATTTGGTTTATGGGAAATAACCCTAAGATGCTCAGGATCAAGTCTTGCCAATTTTCTGCACAAGCTTAGCGTTTTGTCTGAAGACCCGTCATCTATCATAAGGATCTCCCAATCTAGAGCTTTCTGACCGGCTATTAGGGCTGCTTTTTTTACTACGTTTTCGACATTTTTCTCCTCATTCCAAAATGGGAAAAAAATAGAAATTTCTTTAATTTTTTTATTCACACAATAGTCTTTTTCCTAATGGTAATGATTATACCAATAGCAGCAATCAAAATTCCAGTAAGTGTTGTTATATTTGAAATCTTTTGCACCAGCGTCTGATCAGGAATAGTTGCTGGTCTCTTTGCTATTTCTCTCTCGGATTGGGGTTTTTTA